>NZ_JBEXXN010000035.1:0-74401 GCF_040630445.1 Streptomyces sp. NPDC005805 | reverse complement strand
CGGCGCGGCCCGGGACGTCATCCAGAACCACCTCCTCCAGCTCCTCGCCCTGACCGCCATGGAGGAGCCCTCCTCCTTCGACGCGGACGCCCTGGCGGCGGAGAAGACCAAGGTCCTGGGCGCGGTGAAGCTGCCGAAGGACCTGGCGGAGAACGCGGTGCGGGCGCAGTACACGGCCGGCTGGCAGGGCGGCGAGAAGGCGGTCGGCTACCTCCAGGAGGAGGGCATCGACCCCGCCTCCACGACCGACGCCTACGCCGCGATCAAGCTGGAGATCGACAACCGCCGCTGGGCGGGCGTCCCCTTCTACCTGCGCACCGGCAAGCGGCTCGGGCGCCGGGTGACGGAGATCGCGGTGGTCTTCCAGCGCGCCCCGCACTCGCCGTTCGACTCCACCGCCACCGAGGAACTGGGCCAGAACGCCCTGGTCATCCGCGTCCAGCCGGACGAGGGCGTGACCATGCGCTTCGGCTCCAAGGTGCCCGGCACCTCGATGGAGGTCCGGGACGTGTCCATGGACTTCGCGTACGGCGAGTCGTTCACGGAGTCCAGCCCCGAGGCGTACGAGCGCCTGATCCTGGACGTCCTCCTCGGCGACTCCAACCTCTTCCCGCGCGTGGAGGAGGTCGAGCTGTCCTGGAAGATCCTCGACCCGATCGAGGAGTTCTGGGAGAGCAACGGCAAACCCGCGCAGTACCCGGCGGGCACCTGGGGCCCGGACGAGGCCGACGAGATGCTCGCACGAGACGGACGGAGCTGGCGCCGGCCATGAAGATCGACCTTACGGACACCACGGCCAGCAAGATCAACAAGGCGCTGGTGCAGGGCCGCCGCGCGATCGGCACCCCGGCCGTCGGCATGGTCCTCACCCTGGTCATCGTGACCGATGAGGAGAACGCCTACGACGCCCTGAAGGCGGCCAACGAGGCCTCCCGCGAGCACCCCTCGCGGACCCTCGTCGTCATCAAGCGCGTCTCGCGTTCGCCGCGCGACCGGGCGAAGGCCCGGCTGGACGCCGAGGTGCGGGTCGGCGCGGACGCCGGCACGGGCGAAACGGTCGTCCTGCGTCTCTACGGCGAGGTCGCCGACCACGCCCAGTCGGTGGTGTTGCCGCTGCTGCTGCCGGACGCCCCGGTGGTGGCCTGGTGGCCGGTGAACGCCCCGGCGGACCCGGCCTCCGACCCGCTGGGCGCGCTGGCCCAGCGCCGGGTGACGGACACCTACTCCGCGGTGGAGCCCGTGCGCGAGCTGGCCTCGCGGGCGCGGGCGTACACCCCCGGCGACACCGACCTGTCGTGGACCCGCATCACACCGTGGCGCTCGATGCTGGCCGCCGCGCTCGACCAGGTGGTCTGCGAGGTCACCGGGGTCGAGGTGGAGGGCGAGGAGTTCAACCCGAGCGTCGAACTGCTGGCGATGTGGCTGGCGGACCGGCTGGACGTGCCGGTGCTGCGCTCGCGCTCCTCGGGCCCGGGGCTGACCTCGGTCCGGATGGAGTCCACCTGCGGGCCGATCGTGCTGGACCGGGCGGACGGGGCGCTGGCGACCCTGTCCATCCAGGGCCAGCCGGACCGCGCGGTGGCCCTCAAGCGGCGGGACACCTCCGAGCTGATCGCGGAGGAGCTGCGCCGGCTGGACCCGGACGACACCTATGCCTCGGCGCTGCGCTTCGGTGTGGAGCGGCTGGGCGACGGGGCGGCGGCGTCCGCCACGTCGGCGCAGGCCCCGGCGGATTCCCCGGCCGGGGCGGAGGGCGTCGCAGACTCCGGCGGCTCGGCTGAGGCGGCCTCCTCCGACGGCAAGACCGCCGCCAGGAAGCCCGCCCCCGCGAAGCGCGCGGCGGCCGCGAACCGGAAGGCGGCGGCCAAGTGAGCGCCCCCCAGCTGGTCGTGCACCGCGACAAGGAGCTGATGGCCCAGGCCGCCGCGGCCCGGCTGATCACCCGGATCGTGGACGCCCAGGCCGCGCGCGGCACGGCCTCGGTGGTCCTCACCGGCGGCCGGAACGGCAACGGCCTGCTGGCGGCCCTGAGTTCGGCACCGGCCCGGGACGCGATCGACTGGTCGCGGCTCGACCTGTGGTGGGGCGACGAACGGTTCCTGCCGGAGGGCGACCCGGAGCGCAATGTCACGCAGGCCCGCGAGGCCCTGCTGGACGCCGTCCCGCTGGACCCGGCCCGGGTCCACGCCATGCCCGCCTCGGACGGGCCGTACGGCCCCGACGCGGACGACGCCGCCGCCGGGTACGCGGCCGAACTGGCCGCCGCGGCCGGTCCGGAGGACCACGGTCCGGTGCCGGTCTTCGACGTGCTGATGCTCGGCGTCGGCCCGGACACGCATGTGGCCTCGCTCTTCCCCGAGCTGCCGGCCGTCCGGGAGACCGAGCGCCCGGTGGTCGGGGTGCACGGCGCGCCGAAGCCCCCGCCGACCCGGGTCTCCCTGACCCTGCCGGCGATCCGGGCGGCCCGTGAGGTGTGGCTGCTGGCGGCGGGCGCGGACAAGGCGAAGGCGGTCCGTATCGCGCTGTCCGGGGCGGGCGAGGTGCAGGCCCCGGCGGCCGGGGCGTACGGCCGCGCGCGGACGCTGTGGCTGCTGGACTCGGCCGCCGCGTCGGAGCTGCCCCGGGACCTGCTGCCGCCCCCGGCGGCCTGACCCCGCCGGTCACCGCGTCCACGACGAGGCCCGGTCCGTTCCCCGTACGGGAGCGGACCGGGCCTCGTCGTCCCACCCGCACGCCCCCGCACGGGTGGGGCTCAGCTCAAGTCGCCGGGGCGCTCCAGGAAGGGCGCCAGCAGGTCCGGGACGGCCGCGTCGGCGAAGGCCAGGCCCTCGTCCCGGTCGGCGTCGTGGACCGCGTACGCGCCCGCGCCCGCCGCTGTGGTGGCCCACAGGGTCAGCAGGCCCGCGCGGCGCTGGAAGACGGACTGGCGGATGGTCCAGCCGATGATCCCGGTCCGCTGGAGGGCGACCGTGCTGCGGCGGACGCTGCCGGAGCGGGTGAGCAGATAGCCGCCCGAGACGGCGTGGCCGAGGGCCCGGTAGGCGTCCAGGGCGAGGAGTACGGCCACCGGGACGGCGACGGCGGCGAACCCGGCCGCGATCCACAGCAGGACGTCCGTGAGCAGCGCGCCGAGGAGGGCCGGCAGCCCGGCGGGGAGCAGGACGGCGGCCAGCGCCCAGCGCAGGCGCCTGCCGCGCGCCGCGCGGGGGTGGCGGACGAGGGCGGTCGCGGTGGGGGCGTCGGTCTCGCGGAGGACCTGGGCGCCGACCCGGTCGGCGAGGGCCCGGGGGACGGCGGGCAGCAGGACGTTCAGGTCGGCGTGCTTGTCCTTCTGCTCGGTGGCCAGGCCGGTGGCGACCGCGTCCAGCCGCGCCCCGCCGAAGAGCCGTACGCCGAGGGGTTCCACGAGGTCCACTCCGCGCAGCCGGCGTTCCTCGATCGATATCGAACGGGCGGTCAGCAGTCCGCGCCGGACGCGCAGGGTGCCGCCGGGTTCCCGTTCCAGCCGGTAGTTCCACCACATCTCGATCCACAGGCCGAGTGCGCCGACCACGCCCGCGACCAGGGCGGCGACCAGCAGCACCAGGACCGCCCAGACCAGCGGGGTGTCCCGGAAGCGGTCCTTCACCCAGTCGATGACCTCGCCCTGGGCCCCGAACCACTGGCTGACCTGCATCACCGCGCCGACGGCCGCGCCGCCGAGTACGGGGGCGACGAAGGAGACCGGGGCGTAGCGGATCCAGCGGAGGTCGAGCGCGGCGAGGGTGCCGTCCACCGGGACGGCCGCCCCGGCACCGGCCGGTCCGCGGTCCAGCAGTTCCCGCCGCAGCCGCTCCCCCTCGGCGCGGGACACGGCGTCCAGGACGAGGGTGGACTCGCCGCCGCCGGTGTGCTCTCCGGTCCCGATGCGGACCTTGACGAGGCCGAGGACGCGCAGCAGGAGGTTGGCGGTCAGGTCGACGCTGCGGATGCGCTCGCGGGCGAGTGAGCGGCGCTTGACGAGGAGCAGGCCGGTGCGCAGTTCGGCGCGGGCGGGGCCGATGCGGTAGCGGGTGCGGCGCCAGCGCACCCAGTCGGCGCCGGCGCCCGCCGCGATGAGCAGTACGGCGCCGGCCAGGACCCAGGCGAGGGCCCGCCCCAGGGGCATGCCGCCGGCGAGGCCGAGCAGGGTGGGCAGTCCGGCGCCGCAGGCGACGGAGGCCATGACGGCGGCGGTGGCCAGCACGGTCCGCCCGTGGAGCCGGGACCAGGGCGGGCCGGCGGGGGCCTCGGGGGCGGCGGCCCCCGGGTCGGTCGGGCCGGCGGGGGCGGCGGGGCCGGGCGCGGGGCCCGGGCCCGGGGTGCTCATGTCGCGTCCCCGGGCGTCGCCCCCGTGATCCGGGTGAGCTGCTCGGCGAGGTCCGCCGCCACCTCGTGGTCCAGGCCCTCGATCCGCAGCGCGCCCTTGGCGGAGGCCGTCGTCACCGTCACCGTGGCCAGCCGGAACGCCTGTTCCAGCGGTCCGCGCACGGTGTCCACGGTCTGGATGCGGGACATCGGCGCGATCCGCCACTCCTGCCAGATCGCGCCGGTGCGCACATACACCGCGTCCTCGGTGACCTCCCAGCGGTGCACCCGGTACCACCAGGCGGGGAAGAAGGCGGTGCAGGCGAGCCCGACCGCGCCGACGGCAGCCGCCGCGATCCACAGCCCGTTCCGGGCCGGGCCGATGAACGCGCCGAGGACCAGCAGGACACCCGCCGGCACGGCCGCGACCAGCAGACAGGTCACCCGCCACCAGTTGACCGCCCGCGGGTTGACCCGGTTGACCGGCGGCCGGAGCCGTACCGCCTCCTCCCCCCGCACGTCCTACCGCCCCCGCAGCGCCCGGTAGCGGGCGGCCAGGGCCGCGGTGGAGCTGTCCAGGTCCCCGCCGCCCTTCCCCTCGGTGAGCACGGGCTCGATGCGCTTGGCGAGGACCTTGCCCAGCTCGACGCCCCACTGGTCGAAGGAGTCGATGTTCCAGACCGCGCCCTGGACGAACACCTTGTGCTCGTACAGCGCGACGAGCTGGCCCAGCACCGAGGGGGTCAGTTCGTCGGCGAGGATCGTGGTCGTCGGGTGGTTGCCGCGGAAGGTCTTGTGCGGGACCAGTTCCTCGGGCACGCCCTCGGCCCGGACCTCCTCGGGGGTCTTGCCGAAGGCGAGGGCCTGGGTCTGGGCGAGGAAGTTGGCCATCAGCAGGTCGTGCTGGGGCACCAGCCCGTCCAGCAGTCCGGGCACGGGCCGGGCGAAGCCGATGAAGTCGGCCGGGATCAGCTTGGTGCCCTGGTGGATCAACTGGTAGTACGCGTGCTGCCCGTTGGTGCCGGGGGTGCCCCAGACCACGGGCCCGGTCTGCCAGTCGACGGGGTTGCCCTCGCGGTCCACGGACTTGCCGTTGGACTCCATGTCGAGCTGCTGGAGATAGGCGGTGAACTTCGACAGATAGTGCGAGTAGGGCAGGACGGCGTGCGACTGGGCGTCGTGGAAGTCGCCGTACCAGATGCCCAGCAGCCCCATCAGGAGCGGGGCGTTGGCCTCCGGCGGGGCGGTGCGGAAGTGTTCGTCGACGAGGTGGAAGCCGTCGAGCATCTCGCGGAAGCGGTCCGGCCCGATGGCGATCATCAGGGAGAGGCCGATGGCGGAGTCGTAGGAGTACCGGCCGCCGACCCAGTCCCAGAACTCGAACATGTTGGTGGTGTCGATGCCGAACTCCTCGACCTTCTCGGTGTTGGTCGAGAGGGCCGCGAAGTGCTTGGCCACGGCCTCCTGGCCGGCTCCGAGCCCGGCGAGCAGCCAGTCGCGGGCCGAGGTGGCGTTGGTGATCGTCTCGATGGTGGTGAAGGTCTTCGAGGCGACGATGAACAGCGTCTCGGCGGGGTCGAGTCCGTGCACGGCCTCGTGCAGGTCGGCGCCGTCGACGTTGGAGACGAAACGGACCGTCAGATCCCGCCGGGTGTAGCCGCGCAGCACCTCGAAGGCCATCGCCGGGCCCAGGTCGGAGCCGCCGATGCCGATGTTGACGATGTTGCGGAGGGGCCGGCCGGTGTGCCCGGTCCACTCCCCGGAGCGGACACGGTCGGCGAAGGCGGCCATCTTGTCGAGCACCGCGTGGACGGCCGGGACCACGTTCTCGCCGTCGACCTCGACCACCGCGTCGCGCGGGGCGCGCAGGGCGGTGTGCAGGACGGCCCGGTCCTCGGTGATATTGATCTTCTCGCCGCGGAACATGGCGTCACGCAGCTCGGCGACCCCGGTGGCACCGGCGAGTTCGCGCAGCAGGGAGAGCGTCTCGTCGGTGACGAGGTGCTTGGAGTAGTCGATGTACAGATCGCCGACCTGGAGGGTGTACCCGCTGCCGCGGTCCGGGTCGGCGGCGAACAGCTCGCGCAGGCCGGTGCCGTCGAGCTGCTCGCGGTGCTTGGCGAGAGCGGCCCATTCGGGCGTCCGGTTGAGCCTCGGCCGCGTAGGACGTTCTGCGTTCATCTCGGACATCAGCCCACTTCTTCTCGTACGTGCGTGCATGCCCCGCTGCGCCCCCAACCTAATTGATCAGGGCGGCGGGGGCCGACAACCACGGGGCGGTACGGCCGAGATGGGCCCCGGCGCACGGCCGGGAGGGGCCTGGAAACGCAGAAGTCCGGCCGTCACCCTTCGGTGTCCGGCCGGACGTCGTCAGATCTCGCCCCGCAGTTTGGCGAGCGCCTCCGCGAGGATCGCCTCGCCGTCCGCGTCGCTGCGCCGCTCGCGCACATAGGCGAGGTGGGTCTTGTAGGGCTCGGTGCGCGGCGGGTCCGGCGGGTTGTCCCGGTCCTGACCGGCCGGGAACCCGCACCGCGGGCAGTCCCAGGTGTCGGGGACCTGAGCGTCACTGGCGAAGCTCGGCTGCGTCTCGTGCCCGTTCGAGCACCAGAAGGAGATGCGCAGGCGCGGTGCGGACTCGCCCCGCTCCGCCTCGCCCATCGGCCCCGCTCCGACCCGGCTTCCCCGGATCGCGTTGCCACTTGCCACGGTCGTAACTCCCTGCGTGATGGTGCTGCACAGCGTCTCACAGCGCTGCGCCGCGAGTGCCCCAGTCTACGTAAGGCCCAACGGTCGTCCAGTGATTGGAGTGACACACCGGCCCGGGACGCCGTCGAAGTGGCGCAAGTGGGTACTGCGCGCGAGTCTAGCTATCCAGCTTCATCAGCAGACCGAGCACGACAATGCACGCGAACCAGATCAGACCGACCACGACGGTGATGCGGTCGAGGTTGCGCTCGGCGACCGAGGAACCGCCGACGGAGGACTGCATTCCGCCACCGAACATGTCGGAGAGGCCACCGCCCTTCCCCTTGTGCATCAGCACCAGCAGCATCAGCAGCAGACTGAAGACGATCAGGGCGATCGAGAACCCCATAACCACGGCTGGACCAACTTCCTCGGACTGATCGGTACGGAAAAGGAGCACGGAAAAGAACTGCGGGGGCGGGCCCGGGTGGGCCCGGCCCCCGCAAGGGTACGCCGGATCGGCGCTACGGCATACTCGCCGGTCGCGGCACCCGCCGGTTCACCGGCGGATCACCGGCGGCTCACTGGTCGCGGAACCGGACGATCTTCACGAACTCGTCCGCGTCCAGCGCCGCGCCGCCGACCAGGGCGCCGTCCACATCGGGCTGGGCCATGATCGCGGCCACGTTCCCGGCCTTGACCGAGCCGCCGTACTGGATGCGGACCTTGTCGGCCAGCTCCGGCGAGTACAGCTCGGCGAGCCGGCCGCGGATCGCGCCGCAGACCTCCTGGGCGTCCTCGGGGGTCGCCACCTCGCCGGTGCCGATGGCCCACACGGGCTCGTAGGCGATCACGACCGACTCGGCCTGCTCGGCCGGGACGTCCTTGAGGCCGCCGTCGACCTGGGCGAGGGTGTACGCGACCTGCTCGCCCGCCTTGCGGACGTCCAGGCCCTCGCCGACGCAGAGGATCGGGGTGAGGCCGTGCCGGTAGGCGGCCTTGACCTTGGCGTTACAGACCTCGTCGGTCTCGTTGTGGTACTGGCGGCGCTCGGAGTGGCCCACGGTGACGTAGGAGCACTTGAGCTTGGCCAGCATCGGGCCGGAGATCTCGCCGGTGTAGGCGCCCGAGTCGTGCGCCGACAGGTCCTGGGCGCCGTACTTGATCTTCAGCTTGTCGCCGTCGACCAGGGTCTGCACGGAGCGCAGGTCGGTGAAGGGCGGCAGTACGGCGACCTCGACGGCCTCGTAGTCCTTGTCCGCGAGGGCGAAGGCGAGCTTCTGGACGTGGGCGATGGCCTCCAGGTGGTTGAGGTTCATCTTCCAGTTGCCCGCCATCAGCGGGGTACGGCCCTGAGCGGGTGCTTCAGTCACTTTGTTCAGTCCTCCAGTGCGGCGAGCCCGGGAAGCGTCTTGCCCTCGAGGTATTCGAGGCTCGCGCCGCCGCCGGTCGAAATATGGCCGAATGCATTCTCGTCGAAGCCCAGGATCCGCACGGCGGCGGCGGAGTCCCCGCCGCCCACCACGGAGAAGGCCGGGGAGTCGACGAGCGCCTGGGCCACGGCCTTGGTGCCCTCGGCGTAGTCGGGGTGCTCGAAGACGCCCATCGGCCCGTTCCAGAAGACGGTGGCCGCGTCGGCGAGCTTCGCCGCGTACAGCTTGCGGGTCTCGGGGCCGATGTCCAGCCCCTCCTGGTCGGCCGGGATCGCGTCCGCGGCGACCGTGGTGGGGTTCGCCGGGGCCTTGGTCTTCAGGTCCGGGAACTCGGGGGCGACCAGCACGTCGACGGGGAGCACGAACTCCACACCGCGCTGCTCGGCGCGCTTGAGGTACTCCTGGACCGCCGGGACCTGGTCCTCCTGGAGGAGCGAGATGCCGACCTCGTGGCCCTGGGCCTTGAGGAAGGTGTACGCCATGCCGCCGCCGATCAGGATGCGGTCGGCCTTCTCCAGCAGGTGGTCGATCACCCCGAGCTTGTCGGAGACCTTGGCGCCGCCGAGGACGACCGCGTAGGGGCGCTCGACGTTCTCGGTGAGGCGCTTGAGGACGGAGACCTCGTTCGCGATGAGGTAGCCGGCGGCGTGCGGCAGGCGGGCGGGCAGGTCGAAGACGGAGGCGTGCCTGCGGTGCACCGCGCCGAAGCCGTCGCCGACGTAGAGGTCCGCGAGGGCGGCGAGGCGGTCCGCGAAGGCGCCGCGCTCGGCGTCGTCCTTGGCGGTCTCACCGGGGTTGAAGCGCAGGTTCTCCAGGACGGCGACCTGTCCGTCCGCGAGTCCGGCCACCACCCGCTGCGCGGACTCGCCGACCGTGTCGGTGGCGAACGCGACCTCGGCGCCGAGCAGTTCACCGAGGCGGGCGGCGGCCGGGGCGAGCGAGAAGGCCGGGTCCGGGGCGCCCTTGGGGCGGCCGAGGTGGGAGGCGACGACGACCCGGGCGCCGGCCTCGGCGAGCTTCGCGACGGTCGGCAGGACGGCGCGGATACGGCCGTCGTCGGTGATCGTGGTGCCGTCCAGCGGCACATTCAGGTCGGCACGGACGAAGACGCGCTTGCCGGCGACCCCGTCGGCCAGCAACTCGTCGATGGTCTTCATGTGGTTACGGCTCCTCGAAACTGCACGGTCGAACGGCACGGAGAAGGGCCCGGGCGGCGCGGCGTTGCGCTGCCCGAGCCCTGACTCACATCTGGGTGCTCTCGCTGCGGATCAGGTCGGACCCGTATATCAGAGCTGCTCGCCGACGAAGACGGTGAGGTCCACCAGACGGTTGGAGTAGCCCCACTCGTTGTCGTACCAGCCGAGGATCTTCACCGAGTTGCCCTCCTGGACCATCGTCAGGGAGGCGTCGAAGGTGCAGGAGGCCGGGTCGCCGACGATGTCCGAGGAGACGATCTGGTCCTCGGTGTAGAACAGGACGCCCTTGAGGTCGCCGTCGTCGGCGGCCTTCTTGAACGCGGCGTTGACCTCGTCCTTGGTGACCTCGCGCTGGAGGGTGACGACCAGGTCGGTGGCGGAGCCGGTGGGGACCGGGACGCGCATCGCGATGCCGTCGAGCTTGCCCTTGAGCTGCGGGAGGACCAGGGCGGTGGCCTTGGCGGCACCGGTGGTGGTCGGGATGATGTTCTCGGCGGCGGCGCGGGCGCGGCGGAGGTCCTTGTGCGGGAAGTCCAGGATGCGCTGGTCGTTGGTGTAGGCGTGGACCGTCGTCATCAGGCCCTTGACGATGCCGAAGTTCTCGTCGAGCACCTTGGCCATCGGCGCCACGCAGTTGGTGGTGCAGGAGGCGTTGGAGATGATGTTGTGCGCCGCCGGATCGTACTTGTCCTGGTTGACGCCCATCACGATGGTGATGTCCTCGTCCTTGGCCGGGGCCGAGATGAGGACCTTCTTCGCGCCACCGGCGAGGTGCTTCTCCGCGTCGGCCTTGCCGGTGAAGATGCCGGTCGACTCGATGACGATGTCGACGCCCAGCTCGCCCCACGGGATGTCGGCGGGGTTGCGCTCGGACAGGACCTTGATGGTGTGGCCGTCCACGGTGATGGTGTCGGCGGTGTGGGACACCTCGGCCTTGAGGCGGCCCAGGATGGTGTCGTACTTCAGCAGGTGAGCGGTGGTCGCGGTGTCACCCAGGTCGTTGACAGCCACGATCTCGATGTCAGCACCCTGCTCCAGCAGCGCGCGGAAGTAGTTACGACCGATGCGGCCAAAGCCGTTGATGCCTACGCGGATCGTCACGAACCGATCTCCTCGTCAGGTACGCCGGCCGTTGCCAGCCGGCGAGTTTTATAGGGATGTCCCCGACCGCCTCCGACCCTACCGCTCCGAGGGCCGCGTGGTGACATCGAGAGGCGTACGTATGCCGCGGGCCGCACCTTACCGGCCAGTAATCGCCCGGACCGGCCGAAACCGCTCGCATGAGCGGCCCTCCGCACACAAGACCGCCGGTGCCCGAACTGGGCACCGGCGGTGGGGAGTTGGGGGTGTCCGGCGGCTCCGGCGAAAGGAGTGCGCGGCCTCGGAGGGATCAGCCGACGAGGCCCTCCGCCATCTCCTCGGAGAGATTGGACTCGGTGCCCGGGATGCCCAGATCCTGGGCGCGCTTGTCCGCCATCGCCAGCAGCCGCCGGATACGGCCGGCGACCGCGTCCTTGGTCAGCGGCGGGTCGGCGAGGGCGCCCAGCTCCTCCAGGGACGCCTGCTTGTGTTCCATGCGCAGCCGGCCGGCCGCGGCGAGGTGCTCGGGCACCTCCTCACCGAGGATCTCCAGGGCGCGCTGCACCCGGGCCCCGGCGGCCACCGCCGCACGGGCGGAGCGGCGCAGGTTGGCGTCGTCGAAGTTGGCCAGCCGGTTCGCGGTGGCCCGGACCTCGCGCCGCATCCGGCGCTCCTCCCAGGCGAGCACCGACTCGTGCGCGCCCAGCCGCGTCAGCAGCGCGCCGATCGCGTCGCCGTCACGGACGACGACCCGGTCCACCCCGCGCACCTCGCGCGCCTTGGCAGCGATGGAGAGCCGCCGGGCCGCGCCCACCAGCGCGAGGGCGGCCTCCGGGCCGGGGCAGGTGACCTCCAGGGAGGAGGAGCGGCCGGGCTCGGTCAGCGAGCCGTGCGCGAGGAACGCGCCCCGCCAGGCCGCCTCGGCGTCGCAGGTGGCGCCGGAGACGACCTGCGGGGGCAGGCCGCGGATCGGCCGGCCGCGGCCGTCCACCAGGCCGGTCTGGCGGGCGAGCTGGTCGCCGCCGGCGACGACCCGCACCACGAAGCGCGAACCGCGGCGCAGCCCGCCGGGAGCCATCACCATCAGCTCGGAGCTGTGACCGAAGATCTCCAGGATGTCCCGCTTGAGGCGGCGGGCGGCGATGCCCGTGTCCAGCTCCGCCTCGATCACGATGCGGCCGCTGACCAGGTGCAGACCGCCGGCGAACCGCAGGATCGCCGAGACCTCGGCCTTTCTGCAGCAGGTCCGGGTGACGGGGAGCCGGGAGATCTCGTCCTTCACCGCTGCCGTCATCGCCATGGGCCGATCCTTCCATGCATCCGGAAAATACGGTCGTACGCGGCGGCCAACAGCTCCGGATCATGCTTCGGAACGCCGTCGGGAGAGGCCACCGGAGCCAGCTCGACCGCGGCGGACAGCCGCTTCGCGGCATCGTCGAGCGCCGCGCGGTCGGGCACCGCGGCCTCGTCGGCCAGCACCACGTCCAGGGCGAGTTTAGGGGCGTGTCGTGCCAAAACCTCCACATGACGCTGCGGGGAGAAGCCGGAGGTTTCCCCGGGCTGGGGCGCGAGGTTGAGGGAGAGAACCCGCCGCGCCCTGGTCTCCACCAGGGCATCCAGCAGTTCCGGGACCAGTAGGTGGGGGATGACCGAGGAGAACCAGGAACCGGGGCCCAGAACCACCCAGTCGGCGTCAAGGACGGCCTCCACGGCCTCCGGGACGGCGGGCGGATTGTGCGGCACCAGATGGACCGACTGCACCTCCCCCGGCGTCAGCGCCACGGTCGCCTGGCCGCGGACCGTGTCCACCTCGCCGGGGCGCTCGGGGTCGTGGCCGCGCACCAGCGCCTGGAGCTCCAGGGGCACGGCGGACATCGGCAGCACCCGGCCGTGCGCGCCCAGCAGCTTGCCGACCAGGTCGAGGGCGCGCACCGGGTCCCCGCCGAGCTGCTCCCACAGGGCCACGATCAGCAGATTGCCGACCGCGTGGCCGTGCAGGTCGCCCTGGGTGCGGAAGCGGTGCTGGATGACGCGGGCCCAGGTCTGGCCCCAGTCGTCGTCCCCGCACAGGGCGGCCAGCGCCTTGCGCAGATCGCCCGGGGGCAGCACGCCCAGCTCCTCGCGGAGCCGGCCGCTGGAGCCGCCGTCGTCGGCGACCGTGACCACGGCGGTCAGGTCGCCGGTGATGCGGCGCAGGGCCGCGAGCGACGCGGACAGGCCCATGCCGCCGCCGAGGGCGACGACCTTGGGCTGCGCGCCGCGCTTCCGTGCGAGCGGTGTGTGCGCGCTCCGGCGCAGCCGCCGCAGACGGAGGGTGCGTCCGGTCACTCGCGCCCCATGTCCCGGTGCACGACCACCGTCTCGACTCCGGCGGCGGACAGCCGGGCGGCCAGCTTCTCGGCCGTGGCGACCGAGCGGTGCTTGCCGCCGGTGCAGCCCACGGCGATGGTGACGTACCGCTTGCCCTCGCGGCGGTAGCCGGCGGCGATCAGCTGGAGCAGCTCCGTGTAGCGGTCCAGGAACTCCTTGGCGCCGGGCTGGTTGTAGACGTAGTTGGACACCTCTTCGTTCAGCCCGGTGAAGGGGCGCAGCTCGGGCACCCAGTGCGGGTTGGGCAGGAACCGCATGTCCACAACGAGGTCGGCGTCGACCGGGAGGCCGTACTTGAAGCCGAAGGACATCACCGTGGCCCGCAGCTCGGGCTCCTCGTCGCCGGCGAACTGGGCGTCCATCTTGGCGCGCAGCTCGTGGACGTTGAGGCTGGAGGTGTCGATCACGAGGTCGGCGTCGCCGCGCAGTTCGCGCAGCAGGTCCCGCTCGGCGGCGATGCCGTCGGTGATGCGGCCGTCGCCCTGGAGGGGGTGCGGGCGGCGCACCGACTCGAAGCGGCGCACCAGGGCGTCGTCCGAGGACTCCAGGAAGACGATCCGGCGGGTGACCTGCTTGGCGTCGAGATCGGCCAGGGACTCGCGGAGGTTGTCGAAGAACCGCCGGCCGCGCACGTCGACCACGACCGCGATGCGGGCCACATTGCCCTGGGAGCGGGCGCCCAGCTCCACCATGGTCGGGATCAGCGCGGGCGGCAGGTTGTCCACGACGAACCAGCCGAGGTCCTCCAGGCACTTGGCCGCCGTGCTGCGACCCGCTCCGGACATGCCGGAGATGATCACCAGCTCAGGGATGGCCGCGTCCGCGGCGGCTTCGGGCTCGGCCGCATTGCCCGTACTCACGTCTGCTGCTCCGTCTCCGTCGTGCTCGGTCATGTCGTGGGGCCCCCGTCGTTCTCTTCCATGATCTCTCCTGTGGCCGTGTTCACGGCGGGTCCGGCCGGAACCGCCCCGGCGAGGGCCACGACGACGGACTCGGCCGTCTTGCGCCCCATGCCCGGGACCTCGCAGATCTGCTCGATTGTCGCCTGCCGCAGCCGCTTCACCGAGCCGAAATGCTTGATCAGCGCTTGTTTCCGGGTCTCGCCGAGCCCGGGGACCGCGTCCAGCGGGCTGGTGCGGATGCGTTTGGTCCGCTTGGAGCGCTGGTAGCGGATGGCGAAGTCGTGCGCGGTGTCACGGACCCGTTGCAGCAGGTAGAGGCCCTCGCTGGTGCGGGGCATCACCACCGGGTCGTCCTCCCCGGGCAGCCAGACCTCCTCCAGGCGCTTGGCGAGGCCGCAGACGGCGACGTCGTCGATGCCCAGTTCGTCCAGGGCGCGGCGGGCGGCGGCCACCTGGGGCTGTCCGCCGTCGACCACGACGAGCTGCGGCGGGTAGGCGAACTTCCGGGGGCGGCCGTCGTCCTCGACCGGGCCGCCGGCGCCCTGCGCCTCCTCCGCCGGGTCGTCCTCGCCGATCCACTCCCCCGTGCGGTCCTTCTCCGCGAGGTAGCGGCGGAAGCGGCGGGTGACCACCTCGTGCATGGAGCGGACGTCGTCCTGGCCCTCGCCGTGCCAGAGCCGGGTGTCCCCGGCCCGGCCCTTGATCTGGAAGCGGCGGTACTCGCTCTTGCGGGGCAGGCCGTCCTCGAAGACGACCATGGAGGCGACCACGTCGTCCCCCTGGAAGTGGGAGATGTCGAAGCACTCGATGCGCAGCGGCGCGGAGTCCAGGCCGAGGGCCTCGGCGATCTCCTCCAAGGCGCGGGAGCGGGTGGTGAGGTCGCTGGCGCGCTTGGTCTTGTGCAGGGCCAGGGCCTGCTGGGCGTTGCGCCCGACGGTCTCCATCAGCGCCTTCTTGTCACCGCGCTGCGGGACGCGGAGGGAGACGTTCGAACCGCGCCGGCCGGTGAGCCACTCGGTGACGGCGGTCTCGTCCTCCGGGAGGGCGGGGACCAGGACCTCCTTGGGCACCGCGTCGCCGGTCTCCTCGCCGTAGAGCTGCTGGAGGGCGTGCTCGACCAGGCCGGCGGTGTCCACGTTCTCGACCTTGTCGGTGACCCAGCCGCGCTGGCCGCGGACCCGGCCGCCGCGGACGTGGAAGATCTGGACGGCGGCCTCCAGTTCGTCCTCGGCGAGGGCGATGAGGTCGGCGTCGGTGGCGTCGGCGAGGACGACCGCGTTCTTCTCCAGGGCGCGGCGCAGGGCCTCTATGTCGTCCCGGAGGCGGGCGGCCCTCTCGTACTCCATCTCCTCGGCGGCCTCGGTCATCCGCCGCTCCAGGCGGCGCAGATAGGCGCCGGTGCGGCCGGCCATGAAGTCGCAGAACTCCTCGGCGAGTTCGCGGTGCTCCTCGGGGGTGACCCGGCCGACGCAGGGGGCCGAGCACTTGCCGATGTACCCCAGCAGGCAGGGCCGGCCCTTCTGGACGTGGTTGCGGAACACGCCCGCGGAGCAGGTGCGGACGGGGAAGACACGCAGCATCAGGTCGACCGTCTCGCGGATGGCCCAGGCGTGGCCGTACGGGCCGAAGTAGCGCACGCCCTTGCGCTTGGCGCCGCGCATCACCTGGACGCGGGGGAACTCCTCGTTCAGCGTGACCGCGAGGTAGGGGTAGCTCTTGTCGTCGCGGTACTTGACGTTGAAGCGGGGGTCGAACTCCTTGATCCAGGAGTACTCCAGCTGGAGCGCCTCGACCTCGGTGGAGACGACCGTCCACTCGACGGAGGCGGCGGTGGTGACCATGGTGCGGGTGCGCGGGTGGAGGCCGGCCAGGTCCTGGAAGTAGTTGGCCAGCCGCTGGCGCAGGCTCTTGGCCTTGCCGACGTAGATCACCCGGCGGTGCTCGTCACGGAACCTGTAGACCCCCGGCGAGTCGGGGATCTGTCCCGGCTTGGGGCGGTAGCTGGAGGGGTCTGCCATGCCGACCACCCTACTGGCGGGCACGGACAGCGCGGGGCCGTCCCGGCAGGGACATGACCAGCGAGTTCGGGCGGTCCGGGTGGGGGGCGCGGGCGGGTGGGGCCCGGCCGGGGGCGGGCAGGGTCGGGCCGGGTTACGCCTCCGGGCCCGCGACGAGCCGGCCGCCCTCGGCGCGGACCGGGACGGCGGGCAGGGGCACGGTCGCCGGGCCCTTGAGCGCCTTGCCGGTGGTCACGTCGAAGCGGCTGCCGTGGCAGGGGCAGTTGCCCTCGGTGCCCTCCACCTTGTCGAGCACGCAGCCGGCGTGGGTGCACTGGGCGCTGAACGCCTTGTACTCGCCCTCGGCCGGGCAGTGCACGAGGAGGCGCTGCTCGCGGTAGAGGCGGGTGCCGCCGACCGGGACCGCGTCGGCGGCGCCCAGGTCGACCGGCACGGTGGGGGTGGGGACCTGGGCGTGGCCGAGCTTGGACTCCGTGGAGCAGGCGGCCGCGCCGAGGCCGGCCGCCCCGGCGAGGGCCGCGCCCTTCAGGACGGTGCGGCGGGCGGTCGGCTGGCCGGGCATGGGGACTCCACAGGTCGTCGCGCCGGGCCGCGCGGGACGCGCCTCGGCTGGTACGGCCCCGACGATACCGGCGCAGACCGGACCCCCCGAGACCGGGTCGGCCCACCCCTGCCGGGAGCTCGCCGGGGCGGGGGCGCGCCGACGGAGCACCAGGCCGGGCGGGTGCGCCCTGCCGACTGCTGCGCTGCCCGGGGCCGCCCCACGTCACGGGGTCGGCCCGGGGTGAACCCGCTCGCCCCGCCTGGCGAGGCACCCGCGTCTGCGAAGTGCCGGCCCGGAGCCGCACCGCACCGCGTCGCGGGGCGCCAGGCCGGACCCGGATCCGGGTCCGGGTCCGGGCGATCCGCGTCACGACACGCGGCCCGGACCGGCCCGGTCCAGGTGCGCGCCGCACCCGGTCCGCACGGCCCGGCACGGGTGCGGGCGCCCGCCGGGCGGCGGGCCCGGCCCCCGTCAGGCTTTGCGCTGGCGCGGGGTGCGCGCCGCCGTCGTCGTCTTCTTGGCGCCGGTCGCGGCCTTCGCCGCCCCCTTCGCCCCGCCGGCGGTCGTCTTGCGCGCCCGGCCGCCCCGCGCGGGCGCGGGCGCCGCCGCGTCGCTGATGCGGTCCGCGTCCAGGATGTCCCGCAGGAACTTGCCGGTGTGGCTGGCCGGGACCCCCGCGACCTCCTCCGGGGTGCCCTCGGCGATCACCAGGCCGCCGCCGCTGCCGCCCTCGGGGCCCATGTCCACGACCCAGTCCGCCGTCTTGATCACATCGAGGTTGTGCTCGATGACGATCACCGTGTTGCCCTTGTCGACCAGCCCCGAGAGGACCTTGATCAGCTTGCTGATGTCCTCGAAGTGGAGACCGGTCGTCGGCTCGTCCAGGACGTAGACCGTGCGGCCGGTGGACCGCTTCTGGAGCTCCGAGGCGAGCTTCACCCGCTGCGCCTCGCCGCCGGAGAGCGTCGGGGCGGGCTGCCCGAGGCGGACGTACCCGAGGCCGACCTCGTTGAGGGTGCGCAGATGGCGGGAGATGGTCGGCACCGCCTCGAAGAAGTCGAGCGCCTCCTCGATCGGCATGTCCAGCACCTCGGCGATGGACTTGCCCTTGTAGTGCACCTCCAGCGTCTCGCGGTTGTAGCGCGCCCCGTGGCAGACCTCGCAGGGGACGTACACGTCCGGCAGGAAGTTCATCTCGATCTTGATGGTGCCGTCGCCCGAGCAGTTCTCGCAGCGGCCGCCCTTGACGTTGAAGGAGAAGCGCCCCGGCAGATAGCCGCGGACCTTCGCCTCCATGGTCTCCGCGAAGAGCTTGCGGACGTTGTCGAAGACGCCCGTGTACGTCGCCGGGTTGGAGCGCGGGGTGCGGCCGATGGGCGACTGGTCGACATGGACGACCTTGTCGACCAGGTCGTCCCCGTCGACGCGGGTGTGGCGCCCGGGGACCGACTTCGCGCCGTTCAGCTCGCGGGCGAGGTGGGTGTAGAGGATGTCGTTGACCAGGGTCGACTTGCCCGAGCCGGAGACCCCGGTGACGGCGGTGAGGACGCCGAGCGGGAAGGACACGTCGATGTCCCGGAGGTTGTTCTCCCGGGCGCCGTGGACGGTGAGGCGGCGCGCGGGGTCGACGGGCCGGCGCAGCTCCGGGGTGGGGATGGACCGCTTCCCCGCGAGGTACTGGCCGGTCATCGATTCCTTGTTGCGCAGCAGCTCCTTCAAGGTGCCCGAGTGGACGACCTTGCCGCCGTGCTCACCCGCGCCGGGGCCGATGTCCACGACCCAGTCCGCGACCTTGATGGTGTCCTCGTCGTGCTCGACGACGATCAGGGTGTTGCCCATGTCGCGCAGCCGGACCAGGGTCTCGATGAGCCGGTGGTTGTCGCGCTGGTGCAGGCCGATGGAGGGCTCGTCCAGCACATAGAGGACGCCGACCAGGCCGGAGCCGATCTGGGTGGCGAGCCGGATGCGCTGCGCCTCGCCGCCGGAGAGGGTGCCCGCGGCGCGGTTGAGGGAGAGGTAGTCCAGGCCGACGTCGACCAGGAAGCGCAGCCGTTCGTTGACCTCCTTGAGGACCCGTTCGGCGATCTTCTTGTCGCGGGCGTTCAGCCGGAGGCGGCCGAGGAAGTCGGCGCAGTCGCTGATCGACATCGCGGAGACCTCCGCGATGGACTTCTCCATCACGGTGACCGCGAGCACGATCGGCTTGAGGCGGGTGCCCTCGCAGGTGGGGCAGGGCACCTCGCGCATGTACCCCTCGAAGCGCTCGCGGCTGGAGTCGCTCTCGGCCTCGGAGTGCCGCCGCTTGACGAACTGCACGGCGCCCTCGAAGGCGGGGGTGGTGTAGGCGCGTTCGCGGCCGTAGCGGTTGCGGTAGCGGACCTCGACCTGGGTCTTGTGGCCGTACAGCAGGGCCTTCTTGGCGCGGGCGGGCAGCCCGGCCCAGGGGATGTCGGTGCGGAAGCCGAGGGCCTGCGAGAGCCCTCCGATCAGGCGCCCGAAGTACTCCTTGGTGTGGCCGTGCGACCAGGGGTGGATCGCGCCCTCGTCCAGGGACTTGTCCTCGTCCGGGACGATCAGCTCGGGGTCGACCTCCATACGGGTGCCGATGCCGGTGCAGTCCGGGCAGGCGCCGAAGGGCGAGTTGAACGAGAAGGACCGGGGCTCCAGCTCCTCGAACGACAGGTCGTCGTAGGGGCAGTAGAGGTGCTCCGAGTACATCCGCTCGCGCTCGGGGTCGTCCTCGGCCAGGTCGACGAAGTCGAGGACGACCATGCCGCCGGAGAGCCCGAGGGCGGTCTCCACCGAGTCGGTCAGCCGTCGCTTGGCGCTCTCCTTGACGGTGAGGCGGTCCACGACCACCTCGATGGTGTGCTTCTCCTGCTTCTTCAGCGCGGGCGGCTCGGCGAGCTGGACGGTCTGCCCGTCGACCCGGGCCCGGCTGTACCCCTTGGTCTGGAGGTCGGAGAAGAGGTCGACGAACTCGCCCTTGCGCTCGCGCACCAGCGGGGAGAGGACCTGGAAGCGGCTGCCCTCGGGCAGGGCCAGCACCTTGTCCACGATCGCCTGCGGCGACTGGCGGGAGATGGGCCGGCCGCACTCGGGGCAGTGCGGCTTGCCGATCCGGGCGAAGAGGAGCCGGAGGTAGTCGTAGACCTCGGTGATGGTGCCGACCGTGGAGCGGGGGTTCCGGGAGGTCGACTTCTGGTCGATCGAGACGGCCGGGGAGAGGCCCTCGATGAAGTCGACGTCCGGCTTGTCCATCTGGCCGAGGAACTGCCGGGCGTAGGAGGAGAGCGACTCGACGTAGCGGCGCTGCCCCTCGGCGAAGATCGTGTCGAAGGCGAGGGACGACTTGCCCGACCCCGAGAGCCCGGTGAAGACGATGAGGGAGTCCCGCGGGAGGTCGAGCGAGACGTTCTTCAGATTGTGCTCGCGCGCGCCACGCACGATGAGACGGTCGGCCACGCCGGTCCGCACCTTTCTTGAGAGAAGCGGAGGCACAGCCCCCGTCCCGGAATGCTGTCGGAACGCGGGGGCCGCCAGGAAGCTGCATGCCTGACTTTCAAGGATGCCTCCATCGAGCCTATAGCACGCACATTCGATTTACGGACGCTCCGCACCCGCTTCACCCGATCGTGTGGCGGGGCTATCGTCAGGCGCATGATCGACCATGTGCATGACCTGGCCTCTGTACGTGAGGCGACCGACCGGCTGCTGAACGCAGCCGCCCGTATCGACAACGCGGCGGCGGCCGCGCCGTCACGCCTTCCCGGCTGGAGCCGGGGCCACGTACTGGCCCATCTCTCCCGTAACGCCGACGCCATCGTGAATGTTCTCCGGGATCTGCCGATGTACGTCAGCGGCGAGGCCCGGGAGGCCGACATCGAGCGGGACGCGCCCCGTCCGATGCCCGCCCAGCTCGACGACCTCCGCGAGAGCGCGGCCCGTTTCGACGCCGCGGCCGCGGCGCAGAGCGACTGGGGGCGCACGGTCGAGCTGCGCAACGGGGTCACCGACCGGGCCGCCCGTATCCCGTTCCGCCGGCTCGTCGAGATCGAGCTCCACCATGTCGACCTGGACATCGGCTACGAGCTGGAGGACCTGCCGGAGGAGTTCACCGACCGGGAGACGGCGTTCCTCGCGGAGCGCTTCACCGGTCGCGCGGACGTGCCGCCGACCCGGATCGTCACCGAGCGCGGCGAGTGGCGGACCGGGGGCACCGAGGGGGGCGAGGTGACCGTCACCGGTTCCCCCGCGGACGTGGTCGGCTGGCTCGCCGGCCGCCGTGACGGGGCGGCCCTGAAGACGGCCGGGGGCCCGCTGCCCGCCCTGCCGCCGCTGTAGTCCGCGGGCCGCCGGGCACACCGGTCGCCCGGCTAGGGTGAGACGCATGACATACAGCGGAGCGGTGAGGGTCGGCGGTCCTGCGGATGTGCACGAGCTGGCCGATCTGATGATCTCCAAGATCGCCGTCGGCCCGATGGACAACAACTCCTATCTGCTCCGCTGCCGGGCCACCGGTGAGCAGTTGCTGATCGACGCCGCCGCCGAGCCCGCCACCCTGCTCCGGTTCATCGGCGAGGACTCGATCGCCACCGTCGTCACGACCCACCGCCACGCCGACCACTGGGGCGCGCTGGCGGAGGTCGTGGCGGCGACGGGCGCCCGGACCTGCGCCGGGCGGTACGACGCCGAGGGCATCCCGGTCCCGACGGACGTCCCGCTGGAGGACGGCGACACGGTCCGGGTCGGCCGGGTCGGGCTGACCGTCCGGCACCTGGTGGGCCACACCCCGGGCTCGGTGGCGCTGGTCTACGACGACCCGCACGGCCACCCGCACGTCTTCACCGGCGACTGCCTGTTCCCGGGCGGGGTCGGCAACACCCACAAGGACCCGGTGGCGTTCGTCAGCCTGCTGGACGGCGTGGAGGAGAAGCTGTTCGGGCCGCTGGCCGACGAGACCTGGGTGTACCCCGGGCACGGCAGGGACACCACCCTCGGCGCGGAGCGCCCGCACCTCGCGGAGTGGCGCGCCCGGGGCTGGTGAGCGGCGGGGCCCGCCCCACGGCCCCGACCTGTTCAGCCCGTCGTCACGGCCGTGGCGTCGGCGGGTCCGGTGTCCGCCGGGCCGGTGTCCGCGAGCCGCCGTGCCACCTGCTCCGGCAGGGGCGCGAGCCCCAGCAGCCCGGTGACCAGCCGGGTGGTCAGGGTGTGCCAGGCGCCCGCGTCCCGCAGCATCGGGTGGTCGCCGCCCGGCATCCGCAGCGCGCAGGTCCGCGCGCCCGCCCGGCGGGCCCGGGCGGCCAGCCGCCAGGTCTCCTCCGGGTCCGTGATCCGGTCGCGGTCGCCGTGCAGAAGGACCAGGTCCCGGTCCGCGAGGTGGTCCACCGGTTCGCCGTCGGGGCACCAGGGGGCGAGCGCCACGACCCCCCGGACGCCGGGCCGGCCGGCCGCAGCGAGGGCGGCCCGGCCGCCCATGGAGTGCCCGACCAGGACCACCGGGACGGGGCCGGTGGCCGCCGCCAGCTCCGCGAGGGCCCGTTCGGCGTCCCGGGCGGCGTCGGCGCGGGCGCCGTTCCAGCCCCGGTGGCGGTAGCGGACGCGGCCGACCGCGACGCCCTGCCCGGCGGTGGCGCGCAGCAGGGCGGCGGTGAAGGGGCGCATCCGCAGACCGGGGAGGTTGACGGCGGTCGGCGGCCCGAGGCCGTCGGCACGGCCGCCGTGCAGGACGAGGACGGCCGCCCGGGGCGTCGGCTCCGCGCGGTCGAGCACCAGGGCGGGCGGCTCGCCGGCACGGGGCTGCGGTCGGATGGCGATGGCGGTCACGTCCTCGGTGGTGGTCGGTGCCGCCCGGTGGCCCGGGGCGGCGAAGGGTCTGTCGGCCCGGGGCGGCGAAAGGTCTGCCCACGGTATTCGGAGCGGCGGCCCGGAAGGACTGGTGGGTCCCCCGGTGGCCGCCCCGCCCGCCGGGCCGCCCCCGGAACGCGGACCGAGCCCGGACGCGGACGGACCCCGGCCGGGCGGACACGAGGTCCGTCCCGCCGGGGTCCGGTGCGCCGGATGTCAGGCCTCGACGCTGTCCTTCTTCGCACCGCCCTCGGGACCGCCGTCGGCGGCACCGGAGACGGCCGCCTCGGCGGCTTCCCGCTCGGCCTGCTTCTTGGAGGCGATCAGGCTGGTGATCGTGGTGATCACCAGGACGCCGCAGATGACCGCCAGCGAGAACGGGATGGAGATCTCCGGGACGTGGACGCCGCTCTCGTGCAGCGCGTGCAGCACGAGCTTGACGCCGATGAACCCGAGGATCACCGAGAGACCGTAGCTGAGGTGGACCAGCTTCTTGAGCAGTCCGCCGATCAGGAAGTAGAGCTGGCGCAGACCCATCAGCGCGAAGGCGTTGGCCGTGAACACGATGTACGGGTCCTGGGTCAGGCCGAAGATCGCGGGGATGGAGTCGAGCGCGAACAGCACGTCGGTGGTGCCGATGGCCAGCATGACCACCATCAGCGGGGTGAGGACGCGCTTGCCGTTGTTCCGGATGAACAGCTTGGTGCCGTGGTACCGGTCGGCGACGCCGAACTTCTTCTCGATCGACTTGAGGAGGCGGTTCTCCTCGAACTCGTCCTCCTCCTCGTCCGCGCGGGCCTCCTGGATCAGCTTCCAGGCGGTGTAGATGAGGAACGCGCCGAAGATGTAGAAGACCCACGAGAAGCTGGCGATGATCGCGGCGCCGGCGGCGATGAAGATCGCGCGGAGCACCAGGGCGATCAGGACACCGATCAGCAGCACCCGCTGCTGGAGGTGGGAGGGCACCGCGAACTTCGCCATGATCAGGACGAAGACGAAGAGGTTGTCCACACTGAGGGACTTCTCGGTGATGAAGCCGGCGAAGAACTCGCCGGACGCCTGGGTCTCACCCACGAAGAGCAGGCCCAGACCGAAGAAGATCGCGAGGGCGATCCAGATCACGGACCAGATGCCCGCTTCCTTGATCGACACGTCATGGGGCTTGCGCCCGATGAAGAAGTCGACGGCGATGAGGGCGCTCAGACCGAGAATCGTGAGCAACCACACATTGAATGAAACGTCCACTGCGCCTCCGGCGTCGTACGGCTACTGATCAGCGTCGTCGCTGCCGGAGGTCTCCTCCACCCGGCGCTCGCGCGCGCGGGCCGACGCCCCGGGACCTCTCTGTCGGTCCGTACTGACGGGCACGCCGCGAGTCGGGAGTACTCCCCTCCGCTGCCAGGAACAGTACAGGCACACCCAAGGAAAGGTAAAGAAAAGGGTAAAACCGCAGGTGAGAGGGTTGCCGAGAGCATCGGTGGGCGGGCCCGCCGGTCCACGGCCCCGGCCGGGCTCAGCGCCCCCAGGACCGCCGGGCGGCCGTCACCCGGTCGAGCACCTGCCGCAGCACCCCGCTGCCCGGCGGCACGGTGGCCGGCTCGTACGTCCACGCGTGGCGGACCCAGGGGTCGGCGAGGTGGTCGTCGGGCACGGGCGTGATCCGGAGCAGGGAGCGCCACAGCGGGTCCAGGACCGGGCCGTAGGCGCTCGCGTCCTCGCGGTCGGCGACCATCATCAGATGGACGCCGACGGCCGGGCCCTCGTCGGCGAGGTAGCGGAGCTGGTTGACGGCCCGGTCGTCGAAGCCGTGCGGGAAGTCGTTGACGACGAGGAGCTGCTCCGCCCGGTCGAGGTCCGGCGGCAGCGCGTCGGAGGCCCCGCCGCGCAGGGCCATGGACACCAGGTCGACCCGTTCGGTGAGCCGGGCGAGCACCGACTGCACCCCGGCGGCGCCCGCGGCCGGGGGCGCGGCGAGCACCCCGGAGTCCACCAGCGGCGCCAGGGCGGCGGAGGCCGAGCCGGCGGGGTCGACGACATGGACGGTGAACTCGCCGGGCGGGTAGACGGCGATCAGACGGGCGGCGACGGCCACCGCCGTCTCGGCCGCCTGTCTGCGCAGGGCGCCCTCGTCCATCGCCAGGGCGGCGTCGGAGCTGGAGCGGCCGCTGTCCACCCACAGGCCCCGCTCCAGCGGCAGGCGCACCAGCAGGGGCAGCCTGAGCTGCGGGCTCTCCGGCAGGTGGATGTCGCCTATCCGCAGGGCCATGGGGATCTCCATGGGGACGCGGTAGGCGTGCCAGACGGGGTTGTCCCAGCGGGCATAGGCGGCGGGGAGGGCGGGTTCGACGACCTCGGACTCGGCGGTGAGCTGGGCCAGATCGCGGTCGAGGACCTGGCGGGCCTGGTCGGCCAGCTCCTGGTACTTGGCGCGGGCGGCGGCCCGGGCCGCGTCGCCGCCGCTGCCGATGCGGCTACGCGGGTCGGACAGGACCTGGTCCAGCTCCTTGTCCATCCGGTTCTCGGCGAACTCCAGCGCGCTCCGGTACGCGGCGACGGTCCGGGCCAGGTCCTCGAACATGCCCCAGACCTGGTTGTAGAGGCGCTCCTCCATGGACCAGCCGGTGGCGTCGCCGGCCACCGGCGCGGCCGGGCGGCCGGGCTCGGCGGGGCCCGCGGCGGGCGGCGGGGTGGGCGGGGCCCCGGTCTGGCGGCGGCGGGGGTGGGAGTAGTCGATGGGGCCGCCGGAGGGCACCTGCGGTCCGTCCGGCGGGGCGGTGGCGGGGTCGCCGGGGGCCGGGGCCGGGTTTCCGGCCGAGGCGGCGGCCTGGGCGGCGGGCACGGAGAGACCGCCGTCGCGGGCGGGGGTGCCGGGATGTGCCGGGTCACCGGGCCGGCCACCGGCGCCCGTCGCCGGTGACGGGGCCGAGGGGGGCGCGGCCTGGGGCGGGCCCGCCTGGTCGGTCCGGGTGTGCAGACGGGCGGGTTCGGTGCGCGGGGCGGCGGGGGCCACCGCGGTCCGGGCGGCGGTGGCGAGGTCCTGGGCGAGGGCGGCCGTCAGGCCCTGGTCGGCGAGGAGGGCGGCCAGGCCGCCGTCGTAGCCCTGGCCCACGGCGCGGACCTTCCAGGCGCCCTGGCGGCGGTACACCTCGACGGCGACGACGGCGGTCTCGGAGTCGAGGTCGGTGACGGTGAAGCTGGCGATCTCCTCGCCGTCCCGGCCGGACACGGCGACGAAGGGGGCGGCCGTCGCGCCGAAGCGGTCGGGGGTGCCCGAACCGGTCAGCGCCAGCAGCACGTTGACCTGGTGGACGTCGTCGGGGAGGGCGCCCAGATCGAGGCCGTAGCGGGGCGTCCGGTCCGCCGAGGACGGGACCTCGACGCCGGGCAGGGCCGGGGAGCCGGGGTGGGCGATCCACTCCGGGCGGGCGGTGGCACCGGCGTCCACACAGGAGACGCAGGCCATGACCGGGTGGGCCGCGGACACCCGGATGTCCAGTCGGGTGTGGGGCAGCGGGTGGTTCTGCCCCCTGACCAGCTCGGCCGTCATGCTCGGTGTCCCCTCGGTGCTCTGCCGTGTCGTGCCGTGTGGTGCGGTCTGTGGAGTGGTGCGGTGCTTGCGGTGTGGTGCGTGGCGCGGTGCCGTGCTTGTGCTGCGGTGCTGGTGGTGCTTGTGGCGCGGTGCCGTGTGGTGCCTGTGGTGGCGCCGCGTCGTGCGGTGCCGCGGGCGGGCAAGCGGTGCAGCTCCCGGCGGCCGGGGCCTCCGGGAGCTGCGGGTCCGCGGCCCCGGGTGCGCCCGGGACCGGTGGCGCCTACAGGTGCGGCAGGATCGCCGGCATCAGGTCCTGGAAGGTGCGCCCGTTGGCCGGGTTGCCGAGGGCCGTCATCTTCCAGCCGCTTCCGGCGCGGTGCACCTTGGCCATGATCTGGGCCGTGTACTGGCCGCCGCCGTCGAGCGTGTAGCGGGCCAGCTCCTGGCCGTTGGACTCGTCGACGATGCGGCAGAAGGCGTTCTGCACCTCCTGGAACGTCTGGCCGGTGAAGGAGTTCACCGTGAAGACGATCTGGTCGATGTGGACCGGGACCCGCTGGAGGTCCACGAGAATCGCCTCGTCGTCGCCTCCGGAGCCCGCGCCGCCCACCAGGTTGTCACCGGTGTGCTTGACCGAGCCGTCGTCGCTGACGAGGTGGCGGAAGAAGACCACGTCCACCGGCTGCTTGTCGGCGAAGAGCACCGCCGACGCGTCCAGGTCGATCTCGCGGGTGCGCGAGCCGAACAGACCGCGGCGAGGCGCCGCCTGCCAGCCGAGCCCCATCCGCACAGCCGTGAGGGTGCCCCCGTCGCTCTTCTGCAGGCTGATGGCCTGGCCCTTGGTCATGTTGACCGTCACGCGCTGTCCCCTTCTTCGGATTGCCACCGCTTCCATACGCGGTTGACCTGCACCCTACGAGTGATGACGGCGGCGCAGTACCGTCCGCCCGAATTTGTGTCGGTCTTGCAACACACCGTCCGGGCGCGGCTCAGGCGAGCCCCGCCTCCTTCATCTGGCGCAGCTCCTTCTTCAACTCCCCCACCTCGTCGCGCAGTCGTGCCGCCACCTCGAACTGCAGCTCCGCGGCGGCGGCCCGCATCCGGTCGGTCATCTCCTCGATGATCGCGGCCAGTTCGGACGCGGGGCGGTCGGTGAGCACCTCGCCCTTCCTGCCGCCGGTGCGGCCGCCGAGCGCGGGCACCGGGACCTTGCCGCCCTTGCCGGCCCGCTCGGGCTTCGCCTGGCGGTAGCCGGTGCCGAGCAGTTCCTCGGTGTCGATCTCCTCGCGCGCGATGGTCGCGACGATGTCGTTGATCTTCTTGCGGAGCGGCTGCGGGTCGATGCCGTGCTCGGTGTTGTACGCGATCTGCTTCTCGCGGCGGCGGTTGGTCTCGTCGATGGCCTTCTCCATCGCGGGCGTGACCTTGTCCGCGTACATATGGACCTGGCCGGAGACATTGCGCGCCGCGCGGCCGATGGTCTGGATCAGTGAGGTGCCGGAGCGCAGGAAGCCCTCCTTGTCGGCGTCGAGGATGGCCACCAGGGAGACCTCGGGGAGGTCCAGGCCCTCCCGCAGGAGGTTGATGCCCACGAGGACGTCGTACTCGCCGGCCCGCAGCTCGCGCAGCAGCTCGACCCGGCGCAGGGTGTCGACGTCGCTGTGGAGGTAGCGGACCTGGATGCCCAGTTCGAGGAAGTACTCGGTGAGGTCCTCGGCCATCTTCTTGGTGAGGGTGGTGACGAGGACCCGCTCGTCCTTCTCGGTGCGCAGCCGGATCTCGTGCACCAGGTCGTCGATCTGGCCCTCGGTCGGCTTGACCACCACCTCGGGGTCGACCAGGCCGGTGGGGCGGATGATCTGCTCCACATGGCCGTCCGAGCGGGAGAGTTCATAGGCGCCGGGCGTCGCGGAGAGGTAGACGGTCTGGCCGACCCGCTCGGTGAACTCCTCCCATTTCAGCGGCCGGTTGTCCAGGGCGGAGGGCAGCCGGAAGCCGTGGTCCACCAGGGTGCGCTTACGGGAGGCGTCGCCCTCGTACATCGCGCCGATCTGGGGCACGGTGACATGGGACTCGTCGATGACCAGCAGGAAGTCCTCGGGGAAGTAGTCGAGGAGGGTGTTGGGCGGGGAGCCCGGGTCGCGGCCGTCGAAGTGGAGGGAGTAGTTCTCGATGCCGGAGCAGGAGCCGATCTGGCGCATCATCTCGATGTCGTAGGTGGTGCGCATGCGCAGCCGCTGGGACTCCAGCAGCTTGCCCTGCTTGTCCAGCTCGGCGAGGCGCCGCTCCAGCTCGGCCTCGATGTCGTTGACCGCGCGCTCCATGCGTTCCGGGCCGGCGACATAGTGGCTGGCCGGGAAGACGTAGAGGGACCGGTCGTCGCTGAGGATCTCGCCGGTCAGCGGGTGGAGGGTGGAGAGGGCCTCGATCTCGTCACCGAACATCTCGATGCGGACGGCCAGTTCCTCGTACACCGGGAAGATCTCGATGGTGTCGCCGCGGACCCGGAAGGTGCCGCGCTGGAACGCGGTGTCGTTGCGCGTGTACTGGATGTCGACGAAGCGGCGCAGCAGCTGGTCGCGGTCGATCTCGTCGCCGACCGTGAGGGGGACCATGCGGTCCACGTACTCCTGCGGGGTGCCGAGGCCGTAGATGCAGGAGACCGAGGCGACCACCACGACGTCACGGCGGGTGAGCAGCGAGTTCGTCGCGGAGTGCCGCAGGCGCTCGACCTCCTCGTTGATGGAGGAGTCCTTCTCGATGTAGGTGTCCGACTGCGGGACGTACGCCTCGGGCTGGTAGTAGTCGTAGTACGAGACGAAGTACTCCACCGCGTTGTTCGGCAGGAGCTCGCGGAACTCGTTCGCCAGCTGGGCGGCCAGGGTCTTGTTCGGCGCCATCACCAGGGTGGGGCGCTGGAGCTTCTCGATCATCCACGCCGTCGTCGCCGACTTGCCGGTGCCGGTGGCGCCGAGCAGGACGACGTCCTGCTCGCCCGCGCGGATGCGCCGCTCCAGGTCGGCGATGGCCGTCGGCTGGTCGCCGCTGGGCTGGTAGGAGCTGACGACCTCGAAGGGCGCCACCGAACGTTCGATCTTGGAAACGGGCCGCATGGTCTCCACCGTACGACCCCCCACTGACAACGGGCGCGGAGAAGCACCGGGACCGGGCCGGGCGGGGCCCGGGGTGGGCTCCGGGCCCCGCGGCGCCGGGCGGGGCGCCGGTGCGGGCGGGTGCCGGGGGGTCAGCCGTCGTGGCCCGGGTGGTCAGCCGTCGTGGCCCGGGTGGTCGGGCGGTCCGCCGTAGCCGTGGCGGCGGGCGGCGTCGGCGGCCCAGGCCGCGCGTCCCGGGGGCGGTGCCGCCGTGCGCTGGGCGGGGATGCCCGGGCGGCGGCTCTCCTCCGCCTCGTCGCCGCGGGCGTCCGCGCCGCCCGTCACCAGCAGGGGGTCCCAGAGCACCACGGCGGCGGCCAGCAGCAGGAAGAGGACCGGGCCGACCAGGACCGGCGCGAGCAGGGTGGTGGCCGGCTCCCCCGCGTCGGCGGGCCCGGTCGCGGGGTGGAGGTGGACGCTCACGGCGGCCATGCCCGCGTAGTGCATCCCGCTCACCGCGACCCCCATCACCAGGCTCGCGGCCAGGGTCGTGCGCAGGCCGTGCAGCGACACGGCGGCCCAGAGGGCGGCGATCGCGGCGACGACCGCGATCAGAACGGACAGCGCGACGAGGAACGTGTTGTACTCCAGCGTGCCCCGCAAGCGCATTCCGGCCATTCCGAGGTAGTGCATCGACGCGATGCCGAGGCCGGTGAGCATACCGCCGGTGACCAGCGCCATCACGGTCACGCGACGGCGTCCGACGACGAAGATCCCGACGCCCACCATCACGACGGCCACGGCCAGTGAGGCGAAGGTGGTGGCCCGGTCGTAGCCGATCGGGGCCTCGGCGACGCTGAAGCCCATCATCGCGACGAAGTGCATGGTCCAGATCCCGGAACCGATGGCGGCGCTGCCGAGCGCGAGCCAGAGCGGCCGCTGCCGTCCGCCGCGGCGGACGGCTCTGGTGGTGCAGCGCAGCCCGAGGGCCGCGCCGAGGCAGGCCATCAGATAGGCCACCACCGGGGTGACCAGCCCGTACCCGAATCCGTCCACCGTGCCTTGCATCCGTGCGCCTTCCGCCCCGCGTGCTTCCCCTGCGTCCCCCGGTCCCGTCCGTCCCGGTCCCCGCGCTCCGCCGGCGATCCCCGCGATCGCTGATGGTGCGTCCGTTTCGGGCGAGACTACGACCCCGCGGGGCGGTTGGAAACGGGGGGACGGGGATCGGGCGGCCGGCTCCGGTCCCCGGCGACACCGCGTGTCTGCCAGGATGCCCGCGGTGGCCGGTTCTCGACCGTCCCCGGCCGCCCGGTCACCGGGGGCGGCCGCGGGCCCCGGCCCGTTGTCGGTGCCGGGTCCTACCGTGGGTTCATGAGCACCTTCGAATGGGACGTCCTGGACACGGCCGTGGGGCCGCTGCTGCTCGCCGCGAGCGGCGAGGGGCTGGTCACCGTGGTCTTCCACGCGGACGAGGCGGTCCGCGACCGGGCGGTGGCACAGCTCGCGGACCGGCTCGGCGCGGAGCCGGTCCACTCCGGTTCCGGCCGGCTCGCGGAGCCGATACGCCAGCTCCGGGCGTACTTCGGGGGCGGGCTGCGGGAGTTCGACCTCCCGCTGGACTGGTCGCTCTCCGGCGGCTTCAACCGCCAGGTGCTGGGCGAGCTGACGGCCGCCGCCCCGTACGGCACCGTCGTCGGGTACGGGGACCTCGCCGCGCGGGTCGGCCAGCCGGGCGCGGCCCAGGCGGTCGGCGCGGCGATGGGCTCCAACCCGCTTCCGGTGGTGGTGCCGTGCCACCGGGTCGTCGAGACGGACGGCGGGCTCGGCGGCTTCGGGGGCGGCCGGGAGACCAAGCGGCGGCTGCTCGCGCTGGAGGGGGTGCTGCCGGAACCGCTGTTCTGACGGCCGGGGGTGTGCCGGCGGGCCTCACCGTTGCGGTGTCTCGGTGGTTCCGGCCGCTGCGGTGTGCACGGCCGGGCACGGGCCGGGGCGCGCCGGGCCCTCGCGGCGTCGTCGTCCACCACCCCTCGCGGCCTCCTCGTCCGCCGCCGGTCCGGGCCGGGGACCGGCCGTTCCCGTGGCGGTGGACGGCTGGCACACTGCGTCGGTGACCCTCCGGCCCGAGACACCCGACACCCCCGGCGGCGCGTCGGACGACGCCGCCGACGCCACCGGTACACCCGGCACCACCACCGCCGAGGTGGCGGGCGCGCCGCCCGCCCCGCCCGTGGCGGCCGCGGACCTGCCCGCCCTGCGCCGACGGATCAACGCGGTGCTCGTCGCGGGCCAGATCCTCGGCGGGCTCGGTGTGGCGACCGGCATCGCGCTGGCCACGGTCCTGGCCCAGGAGGTCAGCGGCACGGAGGCGCTCGCCGGTCTCGCGCCCACGGCGACCGTGGCCGGGACGGCGGTCCTCTCGGTGCCGATGGCCGCGCTGATGACCGCCCGCGGGCGGCGCCCGGGCATCGCCCTCGCCTACCTCGTCGGCGCGCTCGGGGCGGGAGTCGTCGTGCTGGCCGCGGTGATCGGGAACTTCCCGCTGCTGCTGGCCGGTATGGCCGCGTTCGGGGCGGCCTCCTCGGCCAATCTGCAGGCGCGCTTCGCCGCGGCGGACCTCGCCGAACCCGAACACCGGGCGCGGGCCATCTCCCTGGTGGTGTGGGCGACGACGATCGGCGCGGTCCTCGGCCCCAATATCGCCTCACCCGCGGGCGACAGCGTCTCCGGCTTCGGCGTCCCCGCCGCCGCGGGCCCCTTCGTGTGGGCGGCCGGGGTCTTCCTGGCCGCCGCGGTCCTGGTGCTGGTGCTGCTGCGTCCCGACCCGCTGCTGACGGCGCGTGCGCTGTCGGCGGAGGACCACTCGCCCGCCGGGCGCTCCCTGCGGGCGGGTCTCGCGGCCGTGCGCGCCTCCCCCATGGCGCGCCTCGCCCTGCTCACGGTCGCGGTCTCGCACACGGCGATGGTGTCGATCATGACGATGACGCCCGTGGCCCTCGGGCACCACGGGGCGGACATCCAGCTCATCGGCCTGGTCATCAGCGGCCATATCGCGGGCATGTACGCCTTCTCCCCGCTGATGGGCTGGCTCGCCGACCGGATCGGCAGGCTCTCGGTGATCGGTCTCGCGGCCGGTCTGCTGGCCGTCGCGGCCCTGCTCGCCGGGACGGCCGGGGCCGACCACACCCGCACCGCGCTGGGCCTGTTCCTGCTGGGCCTCGGCTGGTCGGCGGGGCTGGTGGCCGGCTCCGCGCTGCTCACCGACGCCGTTCCCCCGCCCTCCCGAGCGGCGGCGCAGGGCCTGTCGGACCTGACGATGAACACGGCGGCGGGCATCGGCGGGGCGGCGTCCGGACTGATCGTCGCGCAGGCGGGATACGGGTGGCTGAACGCGGTCGGGGCGCTGTTGCTGCTGCCGATGGCCGTGCTGGCGATCCGCCGGGCGACGACGGCCCGCGGCTGAGTCCCCGGCGGGCGCGGGGGCACGGGGGCACGCGCCCCTCGGCGTACCCCGGCGCAGGGGCAACGCCCGTACCGCGCGGGGGTGTCCGAAGGTCTCCGGGTCCGGGACGGCGGGTGTTTGGGCGCCGTGCCGCCGTGCCAGGGATGAGACATGCCGAACACCGCCGCAGAAGTCTCCGCAGAGGTACGCACGGCCCTCGACTCCGGCGCCCCCGTGGTCGCCCTGGAGTCGACGATCATCGCGCACGGGCTCCCGCGGCCCCGCAACCACGAGGTCGCGCGCGAACTGGAGGAACTGGTACGGGCGCAGGGCGCGGTGCCCGCCACCGTCGCCGTCCTGGACGGCCGGCTCCATGTCGGCCTGGACAAGTCCGGCCTGGAGCGCGTCGCGAGCGATCCCGGGATGCGCAAGCTAGGGCACCGCGACCTGGCGCCCGCCCTCGCCGCCGGTGCGAGCGGCGCGACGACCGTCTCGGGCACCGCCTTCGCCGCCGAGGCGGCCGGCATCCGGGTCTTCGCGACGGGCGGGCTCGGCGGCGTCCACCGGGGCTGGACCGACACCCAGGACGAGTCCGCCGATCTGCGCCTTCTCGCCCGGGTGGGGGTGACCGTGGTCTGCGCGGGCGTCAAGTCGATCCTGGACGTGCCCGCCACACTCCAGCGGCTGGAGACCCTGGGCATGGGCGTCCTCGGCTACGGGACCGACCACTTCCCCGGGTTCTACCTCGCCTCCTCCGGGGAGCCGGTCGACTGGACCGTGCGCACCCCGCAGGAGGTCGCGGCCGTGATGCGGGCACAGGACCTGCTGGGCGCGCCGCGCGCGGCCCTGGTGGTGGCCAACCCGGTGCCGGTGGCCGAGCAGTTGGACCCGGAGCTGCACGACCGGGTGCTGGCGCGGGCGCTGGCCGAGGCGGAGGGCGAGGGGATCACCGGCCAGGCGGTCACCCCGTTCCTCCTGGAGCGGCTGACGCGCTGGACGGAGGGCGCTTCCCTGGAGGCCAACCTCGCGGCGGTGCGCGGGAACGTCGTGCTGGCGGCCCGGATCGCCGCCGCCTACGCGTGAACCCCGGGCCGGGCTCGACGCGCGGCACGGACGCGCGCGGGCTGCTCGTCGTCGGCGATGTCGTCACGGACGTGGTGGCCCGGTACGAGGCGCCACTGGCGACGGGGACGGACACCGCCGCGCGCATCCGGATCGTGCCCGGCGGCGCGGGGGCCAATGTGTGCTGCTGGGCGGCGGACCGGGGCTGCGAGGACGTCCGGCTGCTCGCCCGGACCGGTGCGGCGGACGTGGGCTGGCACGCCGAGCGGCTGCGGTCGGCCGGGGTGCGTCCGCTGCTGGTGCCGGACGCGGAGGCGCCCACGGCGACGGTCATCGCGCTCGTCGACCGGTCGGCCGAGCGCACCTTTCTCACCGACAGCGGGGCGGTGCTGCGGCTCTCCCACACGGACTGGGCGCCCGAACTCCTGGAGGGCGTCGGACATCTACATCTGTCGGGTTATCTGTTCTTCGCCGACAGCAGCGCGGAGGCGGCCCACCGGGCGATGCGCTCGGCCCGGGAGCGGGGCATTCCGGTGAGCGTGGACCCCGCGTCGGCCGGATTCATCGCCGAGCACGGGCCCGACCGGCTGCTGGCCGCGCTCGACGGCACGGATGTGCTCCTCCCGAACGCGGACGAGGCGCGCCTGCTGACCGGCCTGCCGGACCCGTACGAGGCGGCGGTCCGGCTCAGCCGGACCGCCCGGCTGACGGTCGTCACCCTGGGCGCGCAGGGCGCCCTGGTCGCGGAGTCGGGCCGGGTCACCGCCCGGGTCCCGGCAGTGGCGGCCCGGGCGGTGGACTCGACGGGCGCGGGCGACGCGTTCACGGGGGCGTTCCTGGCCGCCCGGCTGCGGGGCGCGGACGCCACGTCGGCGGCGAGGGAGGGCTGCCGGGCGGGGGCGCGTGCGGTCGCGGTGGTGGGCGGGAGACCGGGTCGGGCGGGGGCGGCGGGATCGGGCGGCTGAGCGCCGGGCGGGCCGGGGTTGGCGGGCGCGGCCTGGCACGCCGAGCGGCCCGGGCGGGTCGTGGTTCGCGGGCGGGAGCTGAGCGGCCCGGGCCCGTCGCGGGTCGTGGTTCGCGGGCGGGAGCTGAGCGGCCCGGGCCCGTCGCGGGTCGTGGTTCAGGTCGGCAGGCCGGTCCAGGCCGGGCGGCGGGGGTCGTCGGCGCGGACCACGACATCGGCCGCGTGCTCCGGGTCGGCCTCCGTCTCATAGCGGGCGAAGGCGGGCAGGGTCCAGCGTTCGCCCTGCGGGGTCCGGCGCTCCAGGGCGGCCGGGGAGAGCCGCAGATGCACGGTCAGGTCGAAGGGGAACCAGTGCCCGAGCAGCAACGGCCCGTGCAGCAGCAGCACTCCGCCCGGCGGCAGGGCGACGCGCGGGGAGCGGGTCGCCCGGTCCGTGGCCGGGTCCCACAGGTCGGGCAGGACGCGGCCGTCCCCGTCGGTGTCCAGCGGTCCGATCACCTCGCGCCAGAGGGCGCCGGTGTCGAACCAGCCGCCGTAGTACGTGTCCGGGTCCTCGCGCCCGTACTCGTACCGCAGTGAGGCGGGGCGCAGAAAACCGTCGGTGCCGACGACCAGCACGCCGTGTCCGGCCAGGCGCAGTTCCTCGCCGATCCGCCCGGCCAGTTCGCCCGGCCGGGCGGCCGGGGCGCCGTCGACGCCGACGCGCAGCCAGGGGCCGCCGCCGGCGGGCCGCGCCTCCCGGAGGCGTTCCGCGATCCGGGCGGCCAGCAGGTCCCAGGTGATCGGCTCGACTCGCACGGCTCCATCATCACCCGGGCCGGTCGGGAACGGGCCGGGCCGGGAACGGGCCGGGAACGGGCCGGGGCCCCTCAGGTCGCGGCCGGGTCCGTGCCGACGAGGGCCGCGTCGCCCTCGACCTTGATCCGGCCGGCGCCCACGCCTTCCCCGAGGGTCAGTTCACCGGCGATCAGCTCCCGGCAGGTCGCCGTGTCGAGCGTCAGCACCGCGCCGGGCGACGCGGCGGGACCGTCCCCGTAGGGCCCGTCCTCGCTCTTCACCGCGCCGAGCCGCACATGGAAGACGCCCTCGTCGACCCGGACCTCCACCACCTCGGACGCACCGGACCGACCGGCCGGGGCCCCCGCCGCCAGCAGGCCGAGCAGGGGCACGGCGAACCAGTGCGCCCGCACCGCGTCCGTGGGCCGGGGCGCGCCGAGTTCGGGAGCGCCCCAGACGGCGAGCGCGCCGAGCACCGGCAGCAGCGCCCGCCCGCGCCCGGTGAGTTCGTACACCGAGGCGGCGGCGGGAGGCGGCAGGCGGCGTCGCGTCGCCAGGCCGGTCTGCTCCATGTCCTTGAGGCGCGCCGCCAGGACGTCGGTGCTGACGCCGGGCAGGTCCGCGTGGAGGTCGGTGTAGCGGCGGGGTCCGGCCAGCAACTCCCGTACGACGAGCAGCGTCCAGCGGTCTCCGACGACATCGAGGGCGCGGGCGGCGGCGCAGTACTGGTCGTAACTCCGGCGGCGGGTCTGACGTGGCATGCGACGCAGTCTAGACATGTTGTTGGACTTTCCAAGCTCCTACTTGGTAAAACCAAGTACGCCATTTCAGTCCTGGGAGGCCACGGCATGGAGTTCCGGCAGTCGAGCAAACTCAGCGAGGTCTGCTACGAGATCCGCGGCCCGGTGATCGAGCACGCCAACGCGCTGGAGGAGGCCGGTCACAGCGTCCTGCGCCTGAACACCGGCAATCCGGCCCTCTTCGGCTTCGAGGCTCCGGAGGAGATCGTCCAGGACATGATCCGGATGCTGCCGCAGGCGCACGGGTACACCGACTCCCGGGGCGTCCTCTCCGCCCGCCGTGCCGTGGTCCAGCGCTACCAGGCGATGGGCCTCGCGGACATCGACGTGGACGACGTGTTCCTCGGCAACGGAGTCTCCGAGCTGGTCTCCATGGCCGTGCAGGCCCTGCTGGAGGACGGCGACGAAGTGCTGATCCCCGCGCCGGACTTCCCGCTCTGGACGGCGGTGACCACGCTCGCCGGGGGCCGGGCCGTGCACTATCTGTGCGACGAGGAGTCCGACTGGTACCCGGACCTGGACGACATGGCCGCGAAGATCACCGACCGGACGCGCGCCGTGGTGATCATCAACCCCAACAATCCCACCGGTGCGGTCTACCCGCGCGAGGTGGTCGAGGGCATCCTCGAACTGGCCCGGCGCCACCAGCTGATGGTCTTCGCCGACGAGATCTACGACCAGATCGTCTACGACGACGCCGTCCACCACCCCACCGCCACCCTCGCCCCCGACCTCGTGGTGCTGACCTTCGGCGGGCTGTCCAAGACCTACCGGGTCGCCGGGTTCCGTTCCGGCTGGCTGGTCGTCAGCGGCCCGCGCCACCACGCCCGGAGCTATCTGGAGGGGCTGACGATGCTGGCCTCGATGCGGCTGTGCGCCAACGCGCCCGCGCAGTACGCCATCCAGGCCGCGCTCGGCGGACGGCAGTCCATCCGGGAACTGGTCGCCCCCGGCGGGCGGCTCCACGAACAGCGCGAGCGGGCCTGGCAGCGGCTGAACGAGATCCCGGGAGTCTCCTGCGTGAAGCCGAAGGGCGCGCTGTACGCGTTCCCGAGGCTGGACCCGAAGGTGTACCCGATCCACGACGACGAGAAGTTCGTGCTCGACCTGCTGCTGCGGGAGAAGATCCAGGTGGTGCAGGGTACGGGGTTCAACTGGCCGCGCCCGGACCACTTTCGGATCCTGACCCTCCCGTACGCCGACGACCTCGACGCGGCGATCAGCCGGATCGGGCGGTTCCTCAAGGGCTACCGGCAGTAGGCGCTGCCGGGGCGGGGGGCCGCTCGGCCCGGGGGCCCGGGGGCTCGGGCGGGCCGGGTTTCAGGCCGCCGGGGCCGGGTTTCAGGCGGTCCGGGTTTCAGGCCGCCGGGGCCGGGGCGACCAGGACGCGGACGGGGTCTCCGGCCAGATAGGCCGCGATGTCCTCGACCGCCTCGCGGAAGTAGCCCCGGTAGTTGCGTCCGGTCACATAGCCGAGGTGGGGCAGCCCGAGGAAGTTGGGCGCGGTGCGCAGGGGGTCGTCCGCGGGCAGGGGTTCGTGCTCGAAGACGTCCGACCCCGCTCCCGCGATCCATCCCTCGCGCAGGGCCTCCAGCAGCGCCGCCTGGTCGACGATGGCGGCGCGCGAGGTGTTGACCAGGTAGGCGGTCGGGCGCATCCGCTTCAGTTCGTCGGCGCCGATCAGCCCGCGCGTCCGGTCACCGAGTTGCAGATGCACGGAGACGACGTCCGACTGCTCCAGCAGCTCGCCGAGGGAACCGGCCCGGACCGCGCCGTGCTCGGCGGCCCGTTCGTCGGTGAGGTGGTGGCTCCACGCCATGACCTCCATGCCGAAGGCCCGGCCCACCCGGGCGACCTGCGCGCCGATCTTGCCGAGGCCCAGCAGGCCGAGCCGGGCGCCGTGCAGATCGGTGCCGAGGGTGGACTGCCAGGGCCCGCCCTCGCGCAGGGCCGCGTTCTCGGCGGGGACATGGCGGGCGAGGCCCAGGATGAGCGCCCAGGTCAGCTCGGCCGGCGGTTCGGAGTTGCTGGCGGTGCCGCAGACGGTGACGCCGTGGCGGGCGGCGGCGTCGAGGCCGATCGAGGCGTTGCGCATCCCGGAGGTGACGAGCAGCCGCAGCCGGGGCAGCCTGGCCAGGAGCGACGCGGTGACCGGGGTGCGCTCGCGCATCACGACGAGGATCTCGCAGTCGCCGACCTCCCGCACCAGGGCGTCCTCGGAGGTGAAGTGCTCCTGGTGGGAACGGACTTCGACGCGGTCGGCGAGGACGCTCCAGTCGGCGAGGGTGAGGGCGACGTCCTGGAAGTCGTCGAGCACGGCGCAGCGCAGGGTCATGGGAGCCGAGCGTACCCGGTGGGTAGAACTCCCCCATGGCGCCGGTGGTCTTCCAGCTGCGCAGGGGGCGGCACTGCGCCGGGTGCCGCCGGGGACCGCTGCCGATGTACACGGTGGAGGCCGGTGTGCCCGTCTGTCTGGACTGCGCCGATCTCGGCCATCTGGTCTTTCTGCCGCGTGGCGACGCGGCGCTCACCCGCCGGGCCCGCGCGGGCAGTTCGCTGTTCGCCGTGGTCGTCCGGCCGGACCGGCGCCACGGCCGGCCGGAGCGGCTGGGGCTGCTCGTGGAGCAGGCGGCGCTCACCTCGGCGGAGGCCGCCTGCCTGGCCGACGCGGGTGCGCGGGCCCGGCGGCGGGCCCGGGACGCCGAGCGCCGGGCGGCCGCGGACCGCCGTTTCACCGAGGCCCTGGCCACCGAGATCCAGCGGCTGTACCCGGGGTGTCCCGGGGAGCGGGCCGCGGGGATCGCGGCTCATGCCTCGGTGCGGGGCAGCGGGCGGGTCGGCCGGACCGCCGCGGGACGCGCCCTCGATCCGGGCGCGGTGACGGCGGCGGTGCGGGCCTCGGTGCGCCATCTGGACACCCCGTACGACGCCCTGCTCGCGGCCGGGGTCGTCCGCCACCGGGCGCGGGCGCGGGTGGCGGACGCGGTGGACGCCGTGCTGGCCTCCTGGCGGGCCGTACCGGCGGCGCGGCGGCCGCCGTTGGACGGCGGGCCTCCGTCTCAGGCGGAGGCGCCGCCGGACGCGGGGCGGAAGCGGCGGTAGAGGACGGCACCGCCGAGGAGCATCGCGGCACCGGCCGGTACGGCGAAGGCCAGGGAGTCGGCGCCGGTCCGGGCGAGGGAGGCGCCGGCGGGCGCGGGCTCCCCCGCCGGAGCGGCGGGCTTCTGCGCCGCGGCGGGCTTCGGGGCCTGCGGGGTGGGCTTGGCGGGGGTGACCGGCTTCACCGGGGGCTTGCCCGAGACATTGGTGGAGGTGTTGCCCACCGCGGGGTTGCCGATGCCGACGACGTTCACCGAGTTGCCGCTGACGTTGACGGGGAGGTCGACGGGGAGCTTCGCACCGTTGCCCGAGAGGACGCCCGGGGAGTTGGCGGTGTCACCGCCGGCCGTGGCGCCGCCGCCGGAGTTGTGCCCGCCGGAACCCTGCTGGGAGCCCCCGCCCTGCTGTGAACCGCCGCTCTGCGAGCCGCCGTTCTGGGAGCCGCCGTTCTGGGAGCCGCCCGAGTGCGAGCCGCCGCCCTGCGAGACATTGGCGCAGGAGTTGCCCGCGGCCGGGTTGAGCAGGCCGACGACGTTGACCGTGTTGCCGCAGGCGTTGACCGGGACGTGCACCGGCACCTGGACGGAGTTGCCCGAGAGGACGCCCGGGGAACCGGCCGCGGTGCCGTCCGCCGTCGAGTCCGCCTGCGCCCACCCCGTGGACATGGCCAGCGCGCCACCCGTGAGCATCACGGTGACCAGGCCCTTTCGGTGAACCTGCCTCATGCGTCGTCCCTGCCTTCAGAAGTACCTCGCGGGGCACTTGCCCGCACCTGACTCAACGCCGCCACACGGCCTGAAGGTTCGGCCGATCGGGCTGTTCACCCCATGGTGTGAGAACTCTCGAACGCCGGGAACCGGAGGCGGCGTACGAGCGTCACGCGCGGGCGTCGGACCAGGCGTCCGGGCCCGGCTCCACGTCCTTGTACGCGCCCGCCTCGAAGTCCGGGGACGGGCCGGGGTCAAGGTCGGGGCCGGGGTCGGGGAGGTCCCCGCCGAGGAGGGTCGCGAGGGTGGCGACCGGGTCCGGGCCGGGGGTGCCGCGTGGCCACCAGTCCTCACGCCCGCGGTCCGACTCATAGCCGTACCAGAGCCCGTCCCGCCCCAGGCGCAGTTGGAGGGCCGGGGCGGAGAGCCGGTTGCGCCAGGGGCGGAAGGCCGTCAGGCCGGCCGCGGCCAGTGCGGGCCGGGCCCGGTCGAAGGGACCGGCCGGCGGGTCCCACGGTGCCTCCAGCACCTCCAGCGCGACGGCTCCGCCCTGACGCCAGGCCGCGACCGCACGGGCGAGGTCCGTCGGTGTGCGACCGGTGGCGGCGGCCAGGTCGCGGTAGAGGGCGCGGGTGGAGGCGGTGAGCCCGGATCCCGGGTGGGCGGCGGCCAGCCGGACGGCGTCCTGCCAGGGGGTGAGCCCGGCGACCGGATCGTCTCCGGTGGTCAGCAGCGCATGGGCCCGGGCCGCCGCCTCCCCGGCCAGGAGGTCGAGGGCGAGCGGATCGGGTGCGCCGGGCGCGTCCGGGCAGGCGGGGGGACGCCCGGGCCCCGGTGGCGGAGGGAACGGCGGCGGCAGCGCGGACCGGTCGGCGGCGTGGACCGCTTCCCGGGCGGTGACCGTCGCCGGCGGGGCGGGTGCCTGCGCGCGCTCGGCGGCGGAGCGGCCCGCGTTGCGGCGGGCGAGGTCGGCCAGGATCCGGCGCTCGCCGCGGCCCCGCATCAGGAAGAGCACGAAGGGGTCCTCGTCGAGGAGGGCGGCCGTGCGGTAGCAGAGGGCGGCGGCGTGTTTGCAGGGCAGGCCGTCGTCCGGGCAGGAGCAGTCGGTGACCAGGTCGCCGGGGGCCGGCAGCAGGTCCGCGGTGGCGGCGAGGGCCTGGGGCACGTCCTTGTCGAGCAGCGCGGCGATATGGTCGGGGCGGGCGGCGGCCTCGTCGAGCAGATGGTCCCACTCCTCGTCGCCGAGGGTGCGCAGCCGGATCTCGGTGCGGTACGGGCGGATGCGGCTGCCCTGTACATAGGCCGTGACCCGGCCGGGTGTGACGGTGACGGACGCGACCATGCCCTGGCGCGCGTAGCGGCGGCCGCGCTCCAGGCGGGCCGGGTCGAGGGCGGTGTCCTCCAGGGCGGCCACCCAAGCGCTCCCCCACCAGGTGCCGGCGCTCTCCCCGTCACCGGCTTCGGCCCCGCCGGCGGAGGCCGCGCCGGCGGAGGCCGCGCCGGTGAAGGTCTCGGCGGTGAAGGTGCGGCGCAGGTCGTCATGGGCCGGGCGGGCGGGCCCGGCGGCCCCGGCCCGGCGGCCCCGGGGAGACGAGTGCGGTGGAGGTGGCGGGGGCGGGGGCGGGGTCATGACGCCCTCCGGAGCGAGACGAGATCACTCAGTTCACGGTCGGTCAGCTCGGTGAGCGCCGCCTCGCCGGAGCCGAGCACGGCGTCGGCGAGGGCCCGCTTCCCGGCGAGCATCTCGGCGATCCGGTCCTCGACGGTGCCCTCGGTGACCAGCCGGTGCACCTGGACGGGCTGGGTCTGCCCGATGCGATACGCCCGGTCGGTGGCCTGCTCCTCCACCGCCGGGTTCCACCAGCGGTCGAAGTGGACGACATGGCCCGCCCGGGTGAGATTCAGCCCGGTGCCCGCGGCCTTCAGGGAAAGGATGAACACCGGGACCTCGCCCGACTGGAAGCGGTCCACCATGCGTTCCCGCTCGGCGACCGGGGTGCCGCCGTGCAGCAGTTGGACGGGGACCGCGCGGGAGGCGAGGTGGCCTGCGAGGAGGCGGGCCATCGCGACGTACTGGGTGAAGACGAGGACAGAGCCGTCCTCGGACAGGATGGTGTCGAGCAGCTCGTCCAGCAGGGCGAGCTTGCCGGACCGCCCGGCGAGCCGGGCCGGACCCGCGGCGCCGGTGCCCCGGGTGCCAGGGCCGCTGCCGCCGTGCTCCTTGAGGAACTGGGCGGGGTGGTTGCAGATCTGCTTGAGGGCGGTCAGCAGCTTCATGATCAGCCCGCGCCGGGCCATTCCGTCGGCCGCCTCGATCGCGGCCATGGTCTCGCGGACCACGGCCTCGTACAGGGACGCCTGCTCCCGGGTCAGCGGCACCGGATGGTCGGTCTCGGTCTTCGGGGGCAGTTCGGGGACGATGCCCGGGTCCGACTTCCGCCGGCGCAGCAGGAACGGCCGGACGAGACGGGCGAGCCGCTCGGCCGCGGCCGGGTCCTCTCCGCTCTCCACCAGCCGCGCGTGGCGGGCGCGGAAGGAGGTGAGCGGGCCCAGCAGCCCGGGGGTCGTCCAGTCCAGCAGCGCCCACAGCTCGGAGAGGTTGTTCTCCACGGGGGTGCCGGTCAGGGCGACCCGGGCGGGCGAGGGAATCGTCCGGAGCGCCTTGGCCGTCGCGGAGAAGGGGTTCTTGACGTGCTGGGCCTCGTCGGCGACGACCATCCCCCAGCCGTGCGCGGCCAGCCGCTCGGCGCTGCCGCGCATGGTGCCGTAGGTGGTCAGGACGAAGCCGCCGCCGGACGCGGGGAGTTCGCGGTCCGTGCCGTGGAAGCGGTGGACGGGGACGCCGGGCGCGAACCGGGTGATCTCCCGCTGCCAGTTGCCGAGGAGGGAGGCGGGGCACACCACGAGGGTCGGCTCCGGGCGTGCGCGTCTGAGATGGAGGGCGATCACCGTGACGGTCTTGCCGAGGCCCATGTCGTCGGCCAGGCAGCCGCCGAGGCCGAGCGAGGTCATCAGATCCAGCCAGCCGAGCCCCCGGAGCTGGTAGTCGCGCAGGGTCGCGGCGAGCCCCGGCGGCGGCTGGGGCACCGGTGCCGTACCGGCCGCGAGCCGGTCGCGCAGAGCGGCGAGGGCACCGGTCGGGACGGCCTCGACCGTCTCGCTGTCCACCTCCGCCGTGCCGGTGAGGGCGACGGCGAGCGCGTCGACCGGGGCGAGGAGGCCCAGTTCCCGCTTGCGCGCCTTCCGGACGAGGTCCGGGTCGACGACCACCCACCGGTCGCGCAGGCGCACCACCGGCCGGTGCGCCTCGGCGAGGGCGTCCATCTCGCCCGGGGTGAGCGGATCCCCGTCGAGTGCGAGCTGCCAGTCGAAGGCGAGCAGTTCCGTGCTGTCGAAGAAGGGGGTGCCGTCCGTCGCCGAGCCGGGGGCGGGGCGGACCACGGCGGCGGCGCTGAGGGTGCGGGCGAGCTCCCGTGGCCAGTGGACCGCGATCCCGGCCGCGTCCAGCCGGGCGGCGCCCGGTCCGAGGAGGTCGTACAGCTCGGCCTCGGTGAGGGCGAGGACGTCCGGGACGTTCTGTTCCAGCAGCCGGCCGAGGGGCGACCAGACCCGCACCGCGCGGCGGAGGGCGAGCAGGGCGTCGATCCGGGCGCGCGGCCCGAACTGCTCCTCCGCCTCGCCGGCCCACAGGCCGGCGGCGTCGACGACCAGGGCGGCGTCGGCGAGGCTGTGGACCTGGACGACGGCGGCGGCCGCGTTGCGCCGTGCGTCCTCCTCCGCGAGGCCGCCTCTGTCGTGGCCCGCTTCCGGCGGGTCGGCCGCGTCGAAGAGGGTGAAGGCGGAGAGGTCGAGCCGGAGGGAGACGCGCACGCCCGCGTCCATCCCGGCGGCGGCCTCGGCGGCCCAGCTCCGGGCGTGGGGCAGGTGCTGCGGGGCGGTGGCGGCGAACGGCGCGCCCGCCGCGTGGGCGGCGGCCGGGGTGCGGGGCAGGGCGTCGGCGACCGCGTCGAACAGCTGCCGGACGAGGGCTTCCGGCTCGGGCAGCCGCAGCGGGGGCGGGCCGGGGACCGGGACGGCGTGGGCCTCGGGGGGCATGGCGGCGGCGATGGCGCGCAGCTGCGCGATGTCGTCGGCGTCCAGCGGGCCGGCCCGCCAGGCGTCGTGGTCGGTGTCGGTCAGACCGGGCAGGAGGCGGCCGCGCGCCACGAGGTGCAGCGCGTGCAGGGCGGCCGCGCCCCAGCAGGCGGCGGCCGGGTGGGCGAGGGGGTCGTGGCGGGCGGCGACGAGGACGGGGAGGGCGTCGGTGACGGTGAGCAGGCGGGCGGGCACGGTGCGGCTGCGGACACCCCGGCCGTGGGCGCGGACCACGGTGATCGAGCCGTCGGCGCCCGGCACCTCGCCGCCGTCCGGGGCCCAGAAGGCGACTCGCCCCTCGCGCGGCAGGGCTCCCGGGAGGAAGACGGCGGCGCAGCGGAGGAGGCCGTGCGTGACCGCCCGGACGCTCTCGGGCGCGGGCGCGTTGGGCGCGGTCATGACGAACACCTCCTCCCCTGTTCGGGCGGCACTCCTCGTGCGCGCCCGTCCGACGACGCTTCTGACGCCTCTGATGTCTCCGGCGACAAGGACGACCTTACGGGCGGGGTCTGACAACGCCCGTCCGCACGCCGCTGACCTGCATGTATCCGTCCAGCGACCGCCGCGGAGCACGGGCCCGGCGGGATCAGCGGGATCAGCGGCGTGTGGCGGGTACCCGCAGGGGTGACGGGTGCACGCTGGAGTCGGGGAGGTGACAGCCATGCGATCAGGAAACGAACCGGCCACCGCCCGCAGCCCTCTGCGGATGCGCCTGGTGCTCGGCGTGTGGGGCCTGCTCTGGGCGGCCGGCGGCACAGTGGCGTTCGCCCTCGTGGGGCGGACCGGCTGGGCCGTGGCCTGCGGGGTGCTGTTCCTGGTGGTCGTCGTGGACGTGGTGATGGTCGTCCGGCACATCCGCCAGGGGCCGCACTACCAGCCGGGCCGGGACGTCCCGCCGTACGAACCGGACCGCGAGTGACCCCGGCCGCCGGACGACACCGCATCGGCGCGCCGACCGTGCCGTGCGCTCAGGCGTCGTCGAAGCGGGCCGCGCGCAGGTACTCCGGGTTGGGGTCAAGGGCCGCCGCCAGGCGGAAGTGGCGCTTGGCCTGCTCGGGCCGCCCGGAGCGCTCGAAGGTGCGGGCCAGCGCGAAGTGGGCGAAGGCGTTGTCCGGCTCGCGTTCGAGGACCAGCTCGAACTCCAGCTCCGCCGGTCGCAGTTGCGCCGCCGCGAAGAACGCCCGGGCGCGCAGCAGTCGGGCGGCCGTGTTCTCGGGATGGGCGGCGATCACCGAGTCCAGCAGCTTCACGGCACCCCGCGGGTCCCGCGCGGCGAGCAACTGCTCGGCGGCGCGGAAGTCGATGACATGTGTCTCAGGGTTGCTGTCGGGCACGCTCGGATCCTTCCCCTCGTCCGGTGGTCCGAACACCGGAGCCGAAGGGGCTTATTCCGCGGGCCCGGCCCCCGGGTTCCGCGGCCCGGCCCGTCAGGCGGTCGCGCGGCGGACCAGTTCCTCCCAGACCTTGCGGACCTGGGGCTCCAGCTCGGCGAGCGGCCCGTCGTTGTCGATCACATGGTCGGCGATCGCGAGCCGTTCCTCGCGGTTCGCCTGGGCCGCCATGCGCGCCCGTGCCTCGGTCTCGGACATCCCGCGCAGCGTCATCAGCCGGTCGAGCTGCGTCTCCGGCGCCGCGTCCACCACCACGACGACGTCGTAGAGGCCGGCGAGGCCGTTCTCGGTGAGCAGGGGCACATCGTGGACCACGACGGAGTCCGGGGCAGCGGCGGCCTGGAGTTCCTGGGAGCGGGCGCCGACGAGCGGGTGCACGATCGCGTTCAGCGCGGCCCGCTTCTCGGGGTCCTCGAAGACGATCGAGCCCAGCCGGGGCCGGTCGAGGGTGCCCTCGGGGGTGAGGACACCGGGCCCGAAGGTCTCGACGATCGCCGCGAGGCCGGGGGTCCCGGGCTCGACGACCTCGCGCGCGATCCGGTCGGCGTCCACCAGCACGGCCCCGTACGAGACCAGCAGCCGGGACACCTCGCTCTTGCCTGCGCCGATTCCACCGGTCAGGCCCACGGTCAGCACGGCATACCCTCCATTCGCGCACAGCCTCCACTCGCCCGGGACGCCCGCCTCCGGTGGCAGACCGGTGCCCTCCGCCCGGGAGCGGCGAGCGCAGCCTAGCCGATCACCCGGTGTCGCCCTCGCGCTCGGCCAGGAAGCGCTCGAACTGGAGGCCGATCTCGTCGGCGGAGGGGAGGTCGACGGGCTCGGCGACCAGGTTTCCCCTGGTCTCGGCCCCCGCGACCGCGTCGTACTGGTGCTCAAGCCCCTGGACGAGGGCCACCAGTTCCTCGTCACCCTCGCCGATCTGGCGCTCGATCTCGGTCTGGGTGCGGTGGGCGGCGGTCCGCAGGGTGTGCGCCACGCCGGGCAGGACCAGCCCGGTCGCCGCGGTGATCGCCTCCAGCGCCGTGAGCGCCGCGTCCGGGTAGGCGGAGCGGGCCACATAGTGCGGGACGTGGGTGGCGACACCGAGGACGTCGTGGCCGGCCTCCATCAGCCGGTACTCGACCAGGGCCTCGGCGCTGCCGGGCACCTGCGCCTCGTCGAAGGGGCTGCGGTGGCCCGGCACCAGGTCGGTGCGGTTCCCGTGCGGGGTCAGGCCCACGGGGCGGGTGTGCGGGACGCCCATGGGGATGCCGTGGAAGTTGACCGAGAGGCGTACCCCGAGGCGTTCGACGATCCGGCGCACGGCGGCGGCGAAGCGCTCCCACTCGACGTCCGGCTCGGGGCCGGAGAGGAGGAGGAACGGGGCGCCGGTCGTGTCCTGGACGAGACGCACCTCCAGCGTGGGCGCGTCGTAGCCGGCCCAGCGGTCGCGGCGGAAGGTCAGCAGCGGGCGGCGGGCGCGGTAGTCCACGAGCCGGTCGTGGTCGAACCGCGCGACGACCTGGTGCGGAAGCGTGCCGAGCAGGTTGTCGACGATCTGCTCACCCGTCTCCCCCGCGTCGATGTAGCCCTCGAAGTGGTACAGCATGACCAGGCCGGCCGACTCCTGCGCGAGAGCCATGTCGACGACCGCGAGCCCCTTGGGGTCCCATTCGTACAGTCCCTGCGGATCAAGCACGATTACCGCTCCTCCTCGTGTCCGCTTGCGTCAACGCCCGGTGACGGAGGGGCATTCCCGGGCCAGGGGGTGAACGGTCCCGGATTACCGCTCGGTTGGCGGCAGGCCGGGAGGACACGGCCGCGAAGGACCGCAGACGCGGCGAGGCCCGCCCCCCTTGCAGGGAGCGGGCCTCGCTTCAGCTTGCGACAGTCGGGGTCAGAGCGTCAGCTCTGGCCACCCGCCAGCTTCTCGCGCAGGGCGGCGAGCGCCTCGTCCGACGCCAGGGCGCCGGAGTTGTCGTCCGACTCCGAGGAGTAGGAACCACCGGTCGGCGCGGCGGCCGGAGCGGCGGCGCCACCCTCGGCAGCGGCGGCCTCGTCGGCCTCGCGGGACTTGATGACCTGGGCCTGGTGCTGCTCGAAGCGCTGCTGCGCCTCGGCGTACTGGGTCTCCCACGCCTCGCGCTGGGTCTCGTAGCCCTCGAGCCAGTCGTTGGTCTCGGGGTCGAAGCCCTCGGGGTAGATGTAGTTGCCCTGGTCGTCGTAGGACGCGGCCATGCCGTACAGGGTCGGGTCGAACTCGACCGAGGCCGGGTCGGCACCGAAGGACTCGTTGGCCTGCTTCAGCGAGAGGCTGATGCGACGGCGCTCGAGGTCGATGTCGATGACCTTGACGAAGATCTCGTCGTTGACCTGGACGACCTGCTCCGGGATCTCCACGTGGCGCTCGGCCAGCTCGGAGATGTGGACCAGACCCTCGATGCCCTCGTCCACGCGGACGAACGCACCGAACGGAACGAGCTTGGTGACCTTGCCGGGGACGACCTGACCGATCTGGTGGGTCCGGGCGAACTGCTGCCACGGGTCCTCCTGCGTCGCCTTCAGCGACAGGGAGACACGCTCGCGGTCCATGTCCACGTCGAGAACCTCGACGGTGACCTCCTGGCCGACCTCGACAACCTCGGACGGGTGGTCGATGTGCTTCCAGGACAGCTCGGAGACGTGCACCAGGCCGTCGACGCCGCCCAGGTCCACGAAGGCACCGAAGTTGACGATCGAGGAGACGACGCCGGAGCGGACCTGACCCTTCTGCAGGGTCGTGAGGAAGGTCTGGCGGACCTCGGACTGGGTCTGCTCGAGCCAGGCGCGGCGGGACAGGACCACGTTGTTGCGGTTCTTGTCCAGCTCGATGATCTTGGCCTCGAGCTCCTTGCCCACGTAGGGCTGGAGGTCGCGGACACGACGCATCTCGACGAGGGACGCGGGCAGGAAGCCGCGGAGGCCGATGTCGAGGATGAGACCACCCTTGACGACCTCGATGACGGTACCGGTGACGATGCCGTCCTCTTCCTTGATCTTCTCGATGGTGCCCCAGGCACGCTCGTACTGGGCGCGCTTCTTCGAGAGGATCAGGCGGCCTTCCTTGTCCTCCTTCTGGAGAACCAGGGCCTCGATCTCGTCGCCGACCTTGACGACCTCGTTCGGGTCGACGTCGTGCTTGATCGAGAGCTCGCGGCTCGGGATGACACCTTCGGTCTTGTAACCGATGTCGAGCAGGACCTCGTCCCGGTCGACCTTCACGATGACGCCGTCGACGATGTCGCCGTCGTTGAAGTACTTGATCGTCTCGTCGATCGCGGCGAGGAAGGCTTCCTCGTTACCGATGTCGTTGACCGCAACCTGCGGGGTGGTGGCGGTGGTCTCGGTGCTGCTCGTCATGTGGGAAAGGGCTCCGGTACGGACATTGAAGTCGTAGGTACTGCTACGCCGAGAGCCCGTGTCGCAACTGCAGAAGTCGGACAGCCTAGGAAGCGCCGGCCAGGAAACTCCCGGGGCGCCTCGTGAACCGAGGGGACATACATACAGATGCGAGCGCGGCCTGCTCGGTCTGAGGCGCGCAGGCCCGCAGCGCAACTTGTAGCATACGGGGGCCGCCGGGGGCGGTCAATGCGCGAAGCCGCCCACCCGGGGCGGAACGCCCCATTCCCGGCACAATTCATGTCCGCCGAGGCCACGACGCCCAGTACGGCCACACGGTACGACCGCCCGATACGACTGTCCGGTACGAGGCGGCACGACGCGGCGCGTTCGACGCGGGGGCGGCCACGCGGTGGCGGTACGAAAACTACAACGACGGTGACGATGAGCCAAGATTTCGAACCGGAAGCGACCCGGCGTGACGCGGGGGACGCGGAGAGCAGCCGGGCGAGCCGCGGCTGGTGGGACCGGAACGCCGACGAGTACCAGCAGGACCACGGCTCCTTCCTCGGCGACGACCGCTTCGTATGGGGACCCGAGGGGCTGGACGAGGCGGAGGCCGGACTCCTCGGCCCGGCGCCGTCGCTGAAGGGGCTCTCGGTCCTGGAGATCGGCGCGGGCGCCGCCCAGTGCTCCCGCTGGCTGGCCGCACAGGGAGCCCGGCCGGTCGCACTCGACCTCTCCCACCGCCAACTTCAGCACGCGCTGCGCATCGGGGGCGGCCCCGGTGACGGTCCCGGCGGCCTGGCCCTGGTCGAGGCGGACGCGGGGACGCTCCCCTTCCGTGACGGCTCCTTCGACCTGGCCTGCTCGGCGTACGGGGCGGTGCCGTTCGTCGCCGACCCGGTCGGGGTGTTCCGCGAGGTCCGCCGCGTGCTGCGGCCCGGCGGGCGGTGGGTCTTCTCGGTGACGCACCCGATCCGCTGGGCCTTCCCCGACGAACCCGGCCCGGAGGCCCTGACCGTCGCGGCCTCCTACTTCGACCGGACCCCGTACGTGGAGCAGGACGGGAACGGCGAGGCGGTCTATGTGGAGCACCACCGCACCCTGGGCGACCGGGTCCGGGACGTGGTCGCGGCGGGGTTCCGCCTGGTGGACCTGGTCGAGCCGGAGTGGCCGGCGTGGAACGGGCAGGAGTGGGGCGGCTGGTCCCCGCTGCGGGGCAACCTGATCCCGGGCACGGCGATCTTCGTCTGCGAACGGGACTGAGGGGGCGGGACTGAGGGCTCGGGGCAGAGGCATCGGCGCTGAGGGCTCGGGGCAGAGGCATCGGCGCTGAGGTCCGCGCGCGGGCCGCAACGGGCTGGTGGCGGATCAACCGGTCGTACGAGCACATGATCAACGGTCCCTGTGGACAACCTGGAACGCCGCCCCGGCGCCCCGTACGAGACTGATGACGTGATCCGAAACGACGCACTCGACCGTCTCCCCGTCCGCCGTGCCGTGCCCGCGCTGCTCTCCGCACTGGAGAGCAGCGGGACCGCGGTCCTGCACGCCCCGCCCGGCACCGGCAAGACCACGCTGGTACCGCTGGCGCTGGCCGGTCTGACCGGCGAGGGGCCGCGGCGGAGCGTCATAGTGGCCGAGCCCCGGCGGATGGCCGTGCGGGCGGCCGCGCGGCGGATGGCGTGGCTGCTCGGGCAGGACGTCGGGGAGGAGGTCGGCTTCTCGGTGCGCGGTGAGCGCCGGGCCGGCCCCCGCACCCGGGTCGAGGTGGTCACCACGGGTGTCCTCCTGCAACGGCTCCAGCGCGACCCGGAACTCCCGGGCGTCGACGCCGTGCTGCTGGACGAGTGCCATGAGCGCCATCTGGACGCCGACACCGCCCTGGCGTTCCTGGCCGACGTCCGGGCGACCCTGCGGCCCGAGCTGCTGCTCGTCGCCGCCTCGGCCACCACCGACACCGAGCTGTGGTCCCGGCTGCTGGCGGCGGACGAGGGGGCGGGTGCGGGTCCGGCGCCGGTCGTCCGCAGTGAGGAGGCCGGTCACGGCGTGGACGTCTGCCACGCGCCGCCACCGTCCGGGATCCGGCCGGCTCACGGCACCTGGGTGGACTCCCGGCTGCTGGCGCATGTGGCGGCCACGGTGCGCTCGGCGCTCACGAGCCATGCGGGCGATGTCCTGTGCTTCCTGCCGGGCACGGGCGAGATCGCGCGGACGGCGGGGATGCTCGACGGTGTGGGGGCGGAGGTCCTGCAACTCCACGGCCGCGCACCGGCCGCCGTCCAGGAGGCGGTCCTGCGCGGCGGGGAGCGCCGGCGGGTGGTGCTGGCGACCTCCGTGGCCGAGTCCAGCCTGACCGTGCCCGGGGTGCGGATCGTGGTCGACTCCGGTCTCGCCCGGGAGCCGAGGGTGGACCACGCCCGGGGTCTGGGGTCCCTGACCACGGTGCCCGTCTCGGCGGCGGGCGCGGAGCAGCGGTCGGGGCGGGCGGGCCGTGAGGCGCGTGGGGTGGTCTACCGCTGCTGGGCGGCCGCGGAGGACACCCGCAGGCCGCGCTTCCCCTCCCCCGAGATCCGCATCGCCGACCTCGCCTCGTTCGCGCTGCGGGTGGCCTGCTGGGGCGATCCGGAGGCGAGCGGGCTGGCGCTGCCGGAGGCCCCGCCGGCGGGCGCGATGGCGGCGGCACGCGCGGTGCTGGCCGCCGTGGGGGCGGTGGACGAGAGCGGCCGGACGACGGTGCGGGGCGAGCGGATGGCACGGCTCGGCGTCCACCCGCGCCTCGCCAGGGCGCTGCTGGACGGCGCGCCACGCCTCGGGGCACGGCGCACGGCGGAGGTCGTCGCGCTGCTGAGCGAGGAGCCGCCCCGGGAGTACGGGGACGATCTGTCCGCCGCGTGGCGCGCGGCACGGCGGGGCGGTGACGCGTACGGAGCGCGCTGGCGCACCGAGGCCCGCCGCCTGGAACAGGCCCTGTCGTCCGTGACGGCTGCGACGGCTGCCGGGGCGGGGCACGGGTCTCCGTCGGGGGACCGGGGCGGGCCGGGGGCCCCGGCGACGGACCCGGGCGACCGGGCCGGGGGCGAGGGGCCCGGTCGGGACACGGCGGCGGGGGTGGTCGCGGCCCTGGCGTTCCCGGAGCGGGTGGCGCGCGCTCGCGGCGAGGGGGCGTTTCTGATGGCCTCCGGCACCCGGGCGGAGCTGAGCGGGGAGTCCGGGCTGCGCAAGGTGCCGTGGCTCGCGGTGGCGGTCGCGGACCGGCCGGTCTCGGCCGCCTCGGCCCGGGTGCGGCTGGGGGCGGTGGTGGACGAGGAGACGGCCCGGGAGGCCGCGTCCCATCTGCTGACCTCGTTCGAGGAGGTGCGCTGGGCGGAGGGTGATGTGGTCGCACGGCGGGTGGAGCGGCTGGGCGCCGTGGAGTTGGGGGCCCGGCGGCTGGAGGCCCCGGACCGGGCTCTGGTGCGGGAGGCGCTGCTCGACGGGCTGCGCAGCGAGGGCCTGGGGCTGCTGCACTGGTCGCGGGACGCGGAGGGGCTGCGGCAGCGCCTCGCCTTTCTGCACCGGGTGCTGGGGCCGCCGTGGCCGGATGTGTCGGAGGGGGCGTTGCTGGAGCGGCCGGACGACTGGCTGGAGCCGGAGCTGTCCCGGGCCCGGCGGCGGGCGGACCTGGCGCGGATATCCGCCGGGGAGGGGTTGCGGCGGCTGCTGCCGTGGGCCACGGGCGAGGCCGCCCGGCTGGACGAGCTCGCCCCCGAGCGGATCGAGGTGCCGAGCGGCTCCCGGATCCGGCTGGACTACGGCCCGGATCAGCCGGTGCTGGCGGTCAAGCTCCAGGAGTTGTTCGGGCTGCGGCGGACACCGGAGGTGGCGGGCACCCCCGTGCTGGTCCACCTGCTCTCCCCGGCCGGGCGGCCCGCGGCGGTCACCGCGGACCTGGCCTCGTTCTGGCAGGACGGCTACCGCGCGGTGCGGGCCGAGTTGCGGGGGCGCTACCCCAAGCACCCCTGGCCCGAGGACCCGTCGACCGCGCAGCCGACCCGGTACACCACGTCCCGCCGGGCGCGCGGGGAGGAGTAGCGCGAGGGCGGGCGCGCACAGGGTCGGTCGGCGGGTGGCGGGCGCCGGGTCAGTTGGCGGGTGACTCCGAGGGAGAGGGGGACGGTGCCGGGGAGGGGGTCGTGCCCGGGTCCGGGGTGGGCTCGGCCGGGGCCTCGACGGTGAGGACGACCGTGAGCGTGGCGCCGCCCTTCGCGGTCAGGTGGAGCGTGAAGGTGCCCTCGGTGCCGTCGGCGAACAGCTCGGGCAGGGTCAGCCGGCCGTCCTCGCCGACCGGGAGGCCGGTGAGGGTGCGGACGGGCTTGCCCGAGTCGTCCTTGAAGTAGGGGCCCTGGTCGCCCGGGGTCTCCTCGCCCTCGGCGGTCACGGTCGCGGTGACCGTGACACCGGCCGCGGCGGCGCCCTTGCTGGTGGCCGTGACGACGAGCTTGTCGGCGAACGCGGTCCCGGGGGCGGCCGTCAGCTCCGTCAGCTCGGCGGTGAGCTTGTCGGCCATCCACTCGGTGACGGTGGCGACGAGGTCGACGGGCTTGTGCTTGGTGCCGTCGAGGGCGGCGCGGACGACGAAGGTGCCCGTCTTCTCGCCGGCGCGCAGCGCGGGGGCGGTGACGGTGCCGTCCGCGGCGGTCAGCAGGACCACGCTGGAGGCGCCGCCGGGGAAGCGGGAGTCGGTGTCGCCGATGACGCTGAAGCGGACCTTCTGCCGGGCGACGACCTCGCCCTCGGAGTCCTTGACCCGGACCTTGGCCCGGACCGCGAAGTCCTGGCCCGCGGTGGCGGTCATCCGGCCGGTGCCCGCGTTCTCCACGGTGTCCACGACGACCGGGTCCGGGGTCGGCTTCGGGTCGCCGGAGTCGCCGCCCGAGCCCTCGCCGGGCTTCGACGGGGACGGGGAGGGGGCCGGCTTGCCGCCCGGCTCGGTGGGACGCGGGGAGGGCTTGGTGCCGGGGCGGTCCGGGCTCGGCGTGGGCGTCGGACGCGTCGCGCTGTCGGGGCCGTTGCCCACGGGGAGCACACCCGTGCCGTCGGGGACCTCGTGCGTGCCGCGCTGGTAGTACTCGAACCAGGACATCACGGTGCGCAGGTACTCGCGGGAGTGGTTGTAGCCGAGGATCGCCCGGTCCAGGTCGGACTGGATGGTCAGATCCCGGTCGCCGTGGCAGAGGTAGCGGCCGGCGGCGAGGGCCGCGTCGTAGATGTTGTTGGGGTCCTTGCGGCCGTCGCCGTTGGCGTCCTGGCCCCAGGTCGCCCAGGTGGAGGGGATGAACTGCATGGGGCCGACCGCGCGGTCGTGGACCGCGTCGCCGTCGTACTGGCCGCCGTCGGTGTCCGGGATGTTCGCGAAGCCGACGCCGTTGAGGACCGGGCCCAGGATCGGGGAGGGGGTGGTGCCGTTCGCGTCGACGCGGCCGCCGCGGGCCTGGCCGGACTCCACCTTGCCGATGGCGGCGAGGAGTTGCCAGGGAAGACGGCAGGCGGGGTCGGTCTCGGCGACCGTCCTCTCGGCCTGCTTGTAGGCGGCGAGGACGGTCGCGGGTATACCCGCCTCCCCTTCGCCGGTGACCGGCTTCCCGGTCGCCAGGTCCGGATTGTCGGGAGTGTTCAGTGGCGGAAGGTCGGTGTAGTACGGGGAGTTGCCCGTCACAGGCGTACCGGGCGGGGGTGTGGCGTCGGCCGCCTCCTGGCCCCCGCCGCCCGCGGTGGCCGGGGCCACGCCCGGCGCCTGGGAGGCGGAGAGAGCGGCCACCGCGGCCGCGGCCACCGCCGTGGTCGTCGCTCCCTTGCGCAGTCGGCGGCCGAATTGCGCTGCCATACGTCTGGTCCCTCCCCGTCGACGGCCCTACGCGCTCCCCAGCGCGAGATCTTCTCGTGACCCTAGTGCACCGGCACCGGCCGCGGCACCGACCCCTGACCGGTATTCACCACTTCGCCACCAACCGGTCGTCCGCGCCGTGCGGTCCGCTGTCCGGTTCGCGGAGCCGGCTGTCCGGTTCGCGTCATCCGGGCGGGCTTCACGCATACTGGGCGCCGCTGATCGAACCGCCGCGCCACGGGAGCAACACCATGCCGTTCACGCTGAGCCATGCCGCGGCCGTGCTGCCCGCGCTCCGCCGTGACGGCACGGCGCGCGGTCCGCTGCTCGCCTCCGGGCTGGTCCTGGGCTCCATCGCCCCGGACATGACCTACTTCGCCGCGAGCGTCGCCCCGGCCGCCATGGAGTTCGGCGAGGTGACCCACGGCCTGCCGGGCGTGCTGACGGTCGACGCCGCCGTGGCCGGGGTCCTGCTGCTGCTCTGGCTGCTGGTGCGCGGCCCCCTGGTGGCACTGCTGCCGGCCGCGGTGCGCGCCCGGACGCACCCCGTGCTGCGCGGCGACGGCGGGTGGCGCGGGCGGGGACCGTGGGCGTTCGTGTGGCGGTTCTGGCTCTCGGCCTCGCTCGGCGCCGCGACCCATGTGGTGTGGGACGCGTTCACCCACTTCGACCGGTGGGGTGTCCGGCTGTTCCCGGTGCTGGGCGAGGCGATCGGCGGCTTTCCGCTCTACACGTACACGCAGTACGGGAGTTCGGCGGTCGCGCTGGCGGTCCTGGGGTGGTGGGCGGTCTCGGCGGTGCGCCGGGCGGAGCCCGTGCCGGTGCCGGGGGCGGGCCGTTCCCGCCGGCGGGCGGCCGTCGCCTTCCTCGGCACGGCCACCGCCGTCGGCGCCGTGCACCGCTGCGTCACCTGGCTCACGCACGGCAACGTCGTCGAGAACCCGCTCGACATCGTCCCCACCCTCTGCTTCGGGGCGGGGGCCGGTCTGGCGGCGGGGCTGGTGCTGTACGGCGCCGCGGCCAGGGCCGGATTCGCCCCGGGCGGCGTCCCCCACCGGGCCGGGTTCGCGCCGGGGACGCAGGCCGGGACGGCGGCCGGGGCGGGGGCGGGGACCGCTGGAGCCCCGGCCGTGGCCCCGCCCCCGCCCGCGTCACCGGACGCCGAGGGCGCCCCCGTGCCTCAGTGCGCGGCCGACTCCCAGTCCGCGCCGACGCCGACCGAGACGTCGAGCGGCGCGCGGAGCGTCACCGCGGACGACATCTCCTGACGGACCAGCGCCTCCACCTGCTCGCGCTCGCCCGGGGAGATCTCCAGCACGATTTCGTCGTGGACCTGGAGGAGCAGCCGGGAGGTGAGCTTCGCCTCCGTCAGCGCCCGGTCCACGTTCAGCATGGCGGCCTTCACGATGTCCGCCGCCGTGCCCTGGATCGGCGCGTTCAGCGCCATCCGCTCGGCGGCCTCGCGGCGCTGGCGGTTGTCGCTGTTGAGGTCGGGCAGATAGCGGCGGCGGCCCAGCATGGTCGCCGTGTACCCCGTCGCCCGGGCCTCGTCGACGACCCGGCGCAGATAGTCGCGCACCCCGCCGAACCGCTCGAAGTAGGTGTCCATCAGGACCCGGGCCTCGGCCGGTTCGATGCCGAGCTGCTGGGAGAGACCGAACGCGGAGAGCCCGTACGCCAGTCCGTACGACATGGCCTTGATCTTGCGGCGCATCTCCGCGTCGACCGCCGAGCGGTCCACGGCGAAGACCTGGGAGGCGACGGTGGTGTGCAGGTCCTCGCCGGAGGTGAACGCCTCGATCAGGCCCTCGTCCTCGGAGAGATGGGCCATCACCCGCAGTTCGATCTGGCTGTAGTCGGCGGTCATCAGCGACTCGAAGCCCTCACCCACGACGAACCCGCGGCGGATCGCCCGGCCCTCGTCGGTGCGGACCGGCACGTTCTGCAGGTTGGGCTCGGTGGAGGAGAGCCGTCCGGTGGCGGCGACGGTCTGGCTGAAGGTGGTGTGGATGCGCCCGTCCGCCGCGATCGTCTTGATCAGGCCCTCGACGGTGGACCGCAGCCGGGCCTGCTCGCGGTGGCGCAGCATGATGACCGGCAGCTCGTGGTCGGTCTGCTGGGCGAGCCAGGCCAGCGCGTCCGCGTCCGTGGTGTACCCGGTCTTGGTCTTCTTCGTCTTGGGGAGGTTCAGCTCCCCGAAGAAGACCTCCTGGAGCTGCTTGGGCGAGCCGAGGTTGAACTCGTGGCCGACGGTGGCGTGCGCCTCCTTGACCGCCTGCTGCACCGCCCCGGCGAACTGCTGCTCCATCGCCTCCAGATGGGCCCGGTCGGCGGCGATGCCGTGCCGCTCCATCCGGGCGAGGAGCACGGAGGTGGGCAGTTCGACGTCGTGCAGGAGCCCGGTCGCGCCGACCTCCGCCAGCTTCTCCCCGAGGGCCTCCCCCAGGTCGAGGACGGCGCGCGCCTGCGCCATCAGGGCGTCGGCCTCGGCCTGCTCGTCCTCCGCGCCGAAGGCGAGCTGCCCGTCCGCCGCGGCGGGCGCCAGCTCGCGGTGCAGGTACTCGACGGAGAGGGCGTCCAGCGCGAAGGAGCGGCGGCCCGGCTTGACCAGGTACGCGGCGAGGGCGGTGTCCATGGTGACGCCGTCGATCCGCCAGCCGTGCTCGGGGAACACCCGCAGCGCGTCCTTGGCGTTGTGCATGACCTTGGGCCGGTCCGGGTCGGCGATCCACTCGGCGAAGGCCCGCTCGTCCGCCTCGTCGAGCTGGGTGGTGTCGAACCAGGCAGCGGCCCCCCCGGCGGCGGCCAGCGCGATCTCGCTGACGCTGCCGACGCCCAGGGCCCAGCTCGCGACCGTGGCCACGCCGAGCGGCTGGGCGCCGTGCTCCGCGAGCCAGGGGCCCAGCTCCCCCGCTCCGAGGACCGTGCCGTCCAGTTCCACGCCGGCGTCCGGGGCGGGCGCCTCCTCCTCCACGGCCCCCGGGTCGACGGCGAGCAGCCGCTCGCGCAGGCTCGGGTTCCGGATCTCCAGGACCTCCAGGAAGCCCTTGAGCGCGGTGCGGTCGTAGGGGGCGCGCTCCAGGTCGGCGACCTGCTTGTCCAGTTCGACGTCCCGCACCAGCTCGGTGAGGTGGCGGTTGAGCTTCACGGACTCCAGGTGGTCGCGGAGCGCCTGGCCGACCTTGCCCTTCACCTCGTCCGCCCGCTCGACCAGTTCCGCGAAGGAGCCGAACTGGTTGATCCACTTGGTGGCCGTCTTCTCGCCGACGCCGGGGATGCCGGGGAGGTTGTCCGACGGGTCGCCGCGCAGCGCGGCGAAGTCCGGGTACTGGCCGGGGGTGAGCCCGTACTTCTCCTGGACCTTCGCCGGGGTGAAGCGGGTCAGCTCGGAGACGCCCTTGGTCGGGTAGAGCACGGTGACGTGGTCGCTGACCAGCTGGAAGGAGTCCCGGTCGCCGGTGACGATCAGGACCTCGAAGCCGGCCGCCTCGGCCTGGGTGGCCAGGGTGGCGATGATGTCGTCGGCCTCGAAGCCGTCGACCGCGAAGCGGACCGCGTTCATCGTGTCCAGGAGTTCGCCGATCAGCTCGACCTGGCCCTTGAACTCGTCCGGGGTCTTGGAGCGGTTCGCCTTGTACTCGGGGAAGTCGTTGGAGCGCCAGGTCTTGCGGGACACGTCGAAGGCCACGGCGAAGTGCGTGGGCGCCTCGTCGCGCAGCGTGTTCGCCAGCATCGACGCGAAGCCGTAGACGGCGTTCGTCGTCTGGCCGCTCGCGGAGGTGAAGTTCTCCGCGGGGAGCGCGAAGAACGCCCGGTACGCCAGGGAGTGCCCGTCCATGAGGAGCAGGCGGGGTCGGTTGTCTGCCGTCTTCTTCGATGCCGTCTCAGCCACGGACCCGATCCTGCCACGCCCCGCCGACAATCCCGACCCGGCGGCGGCCGGGACCCGACCATGCCCGACCGTGGCGCGACCGCGCCCCCACCGATTCCCACCGGCCCGGGTCCATTGTCGGTGGGGCGTGAAAGGATCGGAGAGGCAAGCAGGAGAAGCAGGAGACGACGCTCGAAGGAGAGCGCGATGGCGACGAAGCCCCCCGAAGGAGACCCGGTCCAGGACGCCCCCCGGGTCGGGGCCCCGCAGCACGCCGCCGCCGGGCTGCCCGCCGTCGCCCACACCCTGCGCATCGGCCGCCGGCAGATGGGCGTGGGCCGCACCGCGCGCACCCTGCTCAGGGTCAACCAGAAGGACGGTTTCGACTGCCCGGGCTGCGCCTGGCCCGAGGGCGAGAAGCGCCATGTCGCCGAGTTCTGCGAGAACGGGGCGAAGGCCGTCGCGGAGGAGGCCACCCTGCGCCGGGTCACCCCGGAGTTCTTCGCCGCGCACTCCGTCGCCGACCTGGCCGGCCGCAGCGGCTACTGGCTGGGCCAGCAGGGCCGTATCACCCACCCCGTGCACCTCGCGGAGGGCGCCACCCACTACGAGCCGGTGAGCTGGGAGCGCGCCTTCGCCCTCATCGCCGAGGAGCTGGGCGCGCTCGGCTCCCCGGACGAGGCCCTGTTCTACACCTCCGGCCGCACCAGCAACGAGGCGGCGTTCCTGCTCCAGCTCTGCGCGCGGGAGTTCGGCACCAACAACCTGCCCGACTGCTCCAACATGTGCCATGAGTCGTCGGGTTCCGCCCTGACGGAGACGATCGGGATCGGCAAGGGCAGCGTCCTGCTGGAGGATCTGCACCGGGCGGACCTGATCATCGTGGCCGGGCAGAACCCGGGCACCAACCACCCCCGGATGCTCTCCGCGCTGGAGAAGGCGAAGGCCGCCGGCGCCCGGATCATCTCGGTCAACCCGCTCCCCGAAGCGGGCATGGAGCGCTTCAAGAACCCGCAGACACCCCGCGGCATGCTCGCCGGCACCGCGCTCAACGACCTCTTCCTCCAGATCCGCATCGGCGGCGACCAGGCCCTCTTCCGGCTGCTGAACAAGCTGGTGCTGGAGAGCGAGGGCGCGGTCGACGAGGAGTTCGTGCGCGAACACACCCACGGCTTCGAGGAGTTCGCCGCGGCCGCCCGCGCCGCCGACTGGGACGAGACCCTCGCCGCGACCGGCCTGGGCCGCGCCGAGATCGAGCAGGCCCTCGCCATGGTCCTCGCCTCGGAGCGCACCATCGTCTGCTGGGCGATGGGCCTGACCCAGCACAAGCACGCGGTGCCCACCATCCGCGAGGTGGTCAACCTCCTGCTGCTGCGGGGGAACATCGGGCGCCCCGGCGCCGGTGTCTGTCCGGTCCGCGGCCACTCCAATGTGCAGGGCGACCGCACCATGGGCATCTTCGAACGTCCGGCCCCCGCCTTCCTGGACGCCCTGGAGAAGGAGTTCGGCTTCGCCCCGCCCCGGCACCACGGCCTCGACGTGGTCCGCTCGATCGAGGCGCTGCGCGACGGGAGGGCCAAGGTCCTCTTCGCCATGGGCGGCAACTTCGTGGGCGCCACCCCCGACACCACCGTCACCGAGGCCGCGGTCCGCCGCGCCCGTCTCACCGTGCACGTCTCCACCAAGCTCAACCGCTCCCACGCGGTCACCGGCCGGCAGGCGCTGATCCTGCCGACGCTGGGCCGCAGCGACAAGGACGTCCAGGCGGGCGCGCGGCAGGTGGTCACCGTCGAGGACTCGATGGGCATGGTCCACGCCTCCCGCGGCAACCTCCCGCCCGCGAGCGGCCAACTGCTCTCCGAGCCCGCGATCGTGGCCAGGCTGGCCCGTGCCGTCCTCGGCCCCGCCTCGGCCACCCCCTGGGAGGAGTTCGAGAAGGACTACGCGACGATCCGGGACCGGATCGCCCGTGTGGTGCCCGGCTTCGAGGACTTCAACGCGAAGATCGCCCGCCCGGGCGGCTTCACCCTCCCGCACGCCCCGCGCGACGAGCGCCGCTTCCCCACGGCCACGGGGAAGGCCAACTTCACGGCCGCCCCCGTGGAGTACCCGAAGGTGCCCGAGGGCCGGCTGCTGCTCCAGACCCTGCGCTCCCACGACCAGTACAACACCACGGTCTACGGCCTCGACGACCGCTACCGGGGCATCCGGGGCGGGCGCCGGGTCGTCCTCGTCCACCCGGAGGACGCCCGCGCCCTCGGCTTCGAGGACGGCGCGTACGCGGATCTGGTCGGCGAGTGGCGGGACGGCGTCGAGCGCCGCGCCCCCGGCTTCCGGGTCGTCCACTACCCGACCGCGCGCGGCTGCGCCGCCGCCTACTACCCGGAGACCAACGTCCTGGTCCCCCTCGACTCGACCGCCGACACCAGCAACACCCCCGCGAGCAAGTCCGTCGTGGTGCGTCTGGAACAATCACCGTCCGCCTAAGCGTTCGCTCAGGCAGGTGGTGCGCCCGGCAGGCCGGGCGCACCGACGGGACACAGCCGTACGACGATCGGAGCAGGCCCATGGGCGAGCAGTCCACCGTGAAGTTCCCGCAGGAGGTCATCGACGAGTACGCGGCACTCGGCGTCGACCTCCCCGCCCTCTTCTCCGCCGGGCACCTCGGCGAGCGGATGGGCGTGCGGATCCTGGAGGCGGCGGCGGACCGGGTCGTCGGCACCATGCCCGTGGAGGGGAACACCCAGCCGTACGGGCTGCTGCACGGCGGCGCGTCCGCCGTGCTCGCCGAGACCCTCGGGTCGGTGGGCTCGATGCTGCACGGCGGCCCGTCCAAGATCGCCGTCGGTGTGGACCTCAACTGCACCCACCACCGGGGCCTGCGCTCCGGCCTGGTCACGGGGATCGCCACCCCGGTCCACCGGGGCCGGTCCACCGCCACGTACGAGATCGCCATCAGCGACGAGCAGGACCGGCGGGTCTGCACCGCCCGCCTCACCTGCCTGCTCCGGGACACCGAGGGCCTGACAGGCTGACCCGCCGCCACGGCCCCGGCGGCTCCCGCGGCCCCGGCCACCCCCTGCCGCCCCGGCAACGGCCCCGGTGACGGCCGGGGCCGTTGCCGGGGCCGCCGACGAGCGTCTAGCGTGCCCGTATGAGGAGACGACGGGCACCGTCCAGCGGCACCACGCCCCGTCGCCGTTCCCCCCAACAGCCGCCCGCGCCAAGGACATTGACACTCCTTCGGTTCACGCCGGGCCGCGCCCGGCCCCCTACGGCACCCGGCCGGCCAGCATGACCTCCATCGGCCCGGTGGAGCCGGGCGAGAACACCTTCGCGGCCGACCCGGCCGCGTCCTTCGGCGTCCGGGCCCGCCACCCCCTGGCCGCCCGGCTCGCGGCACTCCCCCCGCCCCGCCGCCGGGCCCTCCTCGCCGCCGTCTGCGCCCTGGCCGTCGCGACCGGCACCGCCGTGTGGTGGGCCGGCCGCCCCGAACCACCCCCGCCCGAGCCCGTGCCCTGGCCCGCCCAGGCCGCCACCGTCTCCTACACCGGGCCCGCCCCGCGGACGCCCGCACCGGAGCCCGGCACAGCCGCGCCCGCCTTCACCTTCCTGGTCGGCGTCACCGTCCGGACCGGCCCGCCGGTCACCGTGGAGCGGATCGAGCAGACCTCGGCGGCCCTGTGGGTGACCACCTCACCCGCCGGGCCGGTCACCGTACGTGCCGAAAAGCCGCGCAACGTACTCGTCAGCATCCATGTGTCCGATTGTTCGAAAGTGGCACGGAATGCCAGCCTCCCATTCCTCGACGTCACACTGCGCAATACGCGCGCAATACAGAAACAGAGCTTCATCCTGGGAGATCGCTATGCCGGCGACCTGGGAAAGGCTCTTGGCACCGCATGCCGCTAGGATTCACATGTCAGGACCAAAAGAGCCGAGAGTCCTGCACATTCTCAGCATGCGGACACGGCGAAACAGCTGGAAATAGGCTGTTCCACCCGCGAAACTCCGCTATCCGTGACCTCGCGGCATAACAAGAGCGTCACGCTGTGGCCAGAGACCTCCTCCGTATGCCACTAACGCGCTTAAAGTCACCGGCAGTCACCGCGCCACCCGATTACCTCGGTTCCCCGCGCTCGACTCGGTGCGTCCCATGAGGGGACTGCCCGTGCCTGGTGAAAGGACTGATCGTGCGTCAACGTTCGCTCATAGCCGTCACGGCTGCGCTCGCTGCGGGAGCCCTCACGCTTACCGCCTGCGGATCTCGCGACGACAGCAACAACGCCTCCGAGGGCAGCAGTGGAGCCACGGTCGTCATCGGCGTGGACGCGCCGCTGACCGGTGACCTGTCCGCGCTCGGCCTCGGCATCAAGAACTCCGTGGACCTCGCCGTCAAGCAGGCCAACGCCAAGAAGTACGTCCCCGGCGTGACCTTCAAGATCGAGGCCCTGGACGACCAGGCCCAGCCCTCCTCGGGTCAGCAGAACGCGAGCAAGCTGGTCGCCAACAAGGACGCCCTCGGCGTCGTCGGCCCGCTGAACTCCTCCGTCGGCGAGTCCATGCAGAAGGTCCTGGCCGACGCCAAGCTCGTCCAGGTCTCCCCGGCCAACACCTCGCCCTCGCTGACCCAGGGCCAGAACTGGAACGGCGGCACCAAGGAGCGTCCCTTCGCCTCCTACTTCCGCACCTCCACCACGGACGCGGTCCAGGGCCCCTTCGCGGCGCAGTACCTCTTCAACGACGCCAAGAAGAAGAAGGTCTTCGTCATCGACGACAAGAAGACCTACGGTGCCGGTCTGGCGGCCACCTTCAAGGCCGAGTTCGAGAAGCTCGGCGGCACGGTCGTCGACACCGAGCACATCGACCCGGAGACCAAGGACTTCTCCTCGGTCGCCACCAAGGTCAAGAGCTCCGGCGCGGACGTCGTCTACTACGGCGGCGAGTACCCGGCGGCCGGCCCGCTGAGCAAGCAGATCAAGAAGGCCGGCGCCAAGATCCCGCTCGTCGGCGGCGACGGCATCTACAGCGGTGAGTACCTGAAGCTCTCCGGCGCGGAGGGCGTGGGCGACCTCGCCACCTCCGTCGGTGCGCCGATCGAGACCCTCCCGTCCGCCAAGGACTTCGTGGCCAACTACGAGAAGGGCGGCTACAAGGAGCCGTTCGAGGCGTACGGCGGCTACTCCTACGACGCCGCCTGGTCGATCATCGAGGCCGTGAAGAAGGTCGTCGAGGGCAACGACGGCAAGCTCCCGAGCGACGCCCGCGCCAAGGTCGCCGAGGCCGTCAGCGGTGTCTCCTTCGACGGTGTGACCGGCAAGGTCTCCTTCGACGAGTTCGGTGACACCACCAACAAGCAGCTCACCGTCTACGAGTACAAGGACGGCGCCTGGGCTGCGGTCAAGTCCGGTACCTTCTCCGGCTGACGACCAGCCTTCATCCCACCGGCCGCGCGGGGCGCCGCACCAGGCGCCCCGCGCGTCCTCATATCCGGCGAAAGACACGGAGGACCTGCGGTGAACGAACTGCCGCAACAGCTGGTCAACGGCCTGCTACTCGGATCGATGTACGGGCTGGTCGCCATTGGCTACACGATGGTCTACGGCATCGTCCAGCTCATCAACTTCGCCCACGGCGAGATCTTCATGACCGGCGGCTTCGGGGCCCTCACGGTCTGGCTCATACTTCCCAGCGGCACCAGCGTGCTGCTCGCACTGCCCCTCATGATCGTCGGCGCGATCGTCGTCGCCACCACCATCGCGGTCGGAGCGGAACGATTCGCCTACCGGCCACTGCGCGGCGGACCACGACTCGCCCCGCTCATCACCGCCATCGGCCTGTCGCTGGCCCTCCAGCAGGCCGTGTGGGCCTGGTACCCGGGCGCCAAGTCCGCCCGCACCTTCCCCGAGATCCCCGGCGGCCCCTTCGAGCTCGGCCCCGTCACCATCCAGACCGGTGACGTCTTCCTGCTCATCGCCGCCCCCCTGTCGATGGCCTTCCTCGGCTACTTCGTCATGAAGACCCGCACGGGCCGCGGTATGCAGGCCACCGCGCAGGACCCGGACACCGCCAAGCTCATGGGCATCAACACCGACCGCATCATCGTGGTCGCGTTCGCCCTCGGCGCCGCGTTCGCCGCCATCGGCGCCGTCGCCTACGGCCTCAAGTACGGCGAGGTCCAGTTCCGCATGGGCTTCCTCCTCGGACTCAAGGCGTTCACCGCGGCCGTCCTCGGCGGCATCGGCAACATCTACGGCGCCATGATCGGCGGTCTGACCCTCGGCGTCGCCGAGACCATGGCCGCGGCCTACGTCTCCGAGATCCCCGGCCTCGAGCAGCTCGGCGGCCAGTCCTGGGCCAACGCCTGGGCGTTCGTACTCCTCATCCTCGTGCTCCTCTTCCGGCCCCAGGGCATCCTGGGCGAGCGCGTCGCGGACAGGGCGTGACCACGATGACCACTGCACAGACCACCACCCAGGACACCGCCCCCGCCAAGGCCGCCCCCGCGGCCACCGGCGGCGGCCCCCTCGTCCTGCCCCCGCACCTCGCGCGGGCGACCGCCACGGCCGGCGGAGCGCTCACCGTCGTCTCCGCCTTCCTCGCCTGGACCTGGACCGCCGCCTTCCCCGGCAACCTCACGGTCTACGGCTACCCCGGCGGCCTCCAGTGGCTCGTCCTGGTCAGCGGCGCGCTGCTGACCCTCTTCGGACTCTCCTCCTACGGGGTCAAGGGCCTGACCTGGCTCACCCCGCAGGGCGCCGACGCGGCGATCCGGCTCTCCGCCTACGCGGGCCTGGTCACCGCCTGGTTCACGATGATCGCCATCAGCACCCAGCTCGGCGGCTTCGTCAACCTCGAACCCGGCGCGTACGTCGCCCTGGTGGGCACCCTCGTCGGCTGGATCGGCTCCCGCTCCCTGCCCTACGAGCGGCCCGCCACCACCCCGGCCGACCCCGAGGACGGCGGCTTCGAGCAGTTCAAGCACGACCTCGGCAACCGCTGGACCGTCTACAAGGGCGCCTTCGCCACCGGCACCGCCCGGCCCGCGAAGACCCTCCCCTCGTACGTCGAGATCCTGATCGTCGCCGCGGTCCTCGCCCTCGGCCTGATCGTCTTCACCTACGGCATCACCACCGAGTACGACGAGCTGTTCATCGGCTTCCTGATCACCGCCGGCTTCGGCTTCGCGGCGATCCAGAAGGCCGGACTCATCGGACGGGTCTCGGCGCTGACCGCGCGCCACCGCAACGTCACCCTCGTCGGCGCCTTCGTCGCCGCCGCCGCGTTCCCGTTCACCCAGTCCGACGACCAGTACGCGACCATCGGCGTCAACATCCTGATCTTCGCCACCGTCGCCCTGGGCCTCAACATCGTCGTCGGCCTCGCCGGCCTCCTCGACCTCGGATACGTCGCCTTCCTCGGCGTCGGCGCCTACGCCGCCGCCCTGGTCTCCGGCTCCCCGTCGTCCCCCTTCGGCATCCACCTGCCCTTCTGGCAGGCGATCCTGGTCGGCGCCGCCGCCTCGATGATCTTCGGTGTGCTCATCGGCGCCCCGACGCTCCGCCTGCGCGGCGACTACCTCGCCATCGTGACCCTGGGCTTCGGTGAGATCTTCCGCATCGCCGTCCTCAACCTCGACGGCACCTCCGGACCCGACATCACCAACGGCTCCAACGGCATCTCCTCGATCCCGAACCTCAACATGTTCGGCTTCGACTTCGGCGCGACGCACACCATCGCCGGCTTCACCATCGGCCGCTTCGCGAACTACTTCTTCCTGATGCTGCTGGTCACCCTGATCGTGGTCGTGGTCTTCCGGCGCAGCGCCGAGTCCCGTATCGGCCGCGCCTGGGTCGCCATCCGCGAGGACGAGACCGCCGCCGAGGCCATGGGCATCAACGGCTTCCGCACCAAGCTGATCGCCTTCGCCCTCGGCGCCTGCCTCGCCGGCCTCGCCGGCGCCGTCCAGGCCCACGTCACCTACACCGTGACGCCCGAGCAGTACCAGTTCGCCCACGTCGTCCCGCCCAACTCGGCCTTCCTCCTCGCGGCGGTCGTCCTCGGCGGCATGGGCACCATCAGCGGCCCGCTCGTCGGCGGAGCGCTCCTCTTCCTGATCCCGGCCAAGCTCCAGTTCATGAGCGACTTCCAGCTCTTCGCCTTCGGGCTCGCACTGGTGCTGCTGATGCGCTTCCGCCCCGAGGGCCTCATCCCCAACCGCCGCCGGCAGCTCGAGTTCCACGAGAAGGACGAAGCGCCCGCCACTCTCACCAAGGCAGGCTGACCGATGACCACCGACACCACCACCGCCGAGGCAGGAGCCGTCACCGCACCCGGCGAGACCGTCCTCGACGCCCGCGGCGTCACGATGCGGTTCGGCGGCCTCACCGCCGTCCGGTCCGTCGACCTCACCGTCAACTCCGGTGAGATCGTCGGCCTGATCGGCCCCAACGGCGCCGGCAAGACGACCTTCTTCAACTGCCTCACCGGCCTCTACATCCCCACCGAGGGCGAGGTCCGCTACAAGGGCACCGTGCTGCCCGCCAAGTCCTTCAAGGTCACGGCGGCCGGCATCGCACGCACCTTCCAGAACATCCGGCTCTTCGCCAACATGACCGTCCTGGAGAACGTCCTCGTCGGACGCCACACCCGCACCCGGGAGGGCCTCTGGTCCGCCCTGCTGCGCGGCCCCGGCTTCCACCGCGCCGAGGCCGAGTCCAAGGCCCGGGCCATGGAACTGCTGGAGTTCGTCGGCCTCGACCACAAGGCCGAGCACCTCTCCCGCAACCTCCCCTACGGCGAGCAGCGCAAGCTGGAGATCGCCCGCGCGCTCGCCAGCGAGCCCGGCCTCCTCCTGCTGGACGAGCCCACCGCCGGTATGAACCCGCAGGAGACCCGCGCGGCCGAGGAACTCATCTTCGCCATCCGCGACAAGGGCATCGCCGTCCTCGTCATCGAGCACGACATGCGCTTCATCTTCAACCTCTGCGACCGGGTGGCCTGCCTGGTCCAGGGCGAGAAGCTGGTCGAGGGCACCGCCGCCGAGGTCCAGGGCGACGAGCGCGTGGTCGCCGCCTACCTCGGCGAGCCCTTCGAGGGCGACCCGGGCGCGGCGGAGGTGGCCGAGGTCGAGGCCGCCGAGGCCCACGCCGCGGCCGCCGCGACGTCCACGGCGGACGCCCCCGGGACGACCGCTCCCGAGGCCGACGCCCCGGACACGGACGCCCCCGGCGCCGCCGCGGACGACACCGACCGCCCGGCCCCGGCGGACTCCGGCACCGACGCCCCCGCCACCCCCGGCGAGAGCAGCACCACCAAGGAGAACGACCGATGACCGCACTTCTCGAAGTCGAGGACCTGCGCGTCGCCTACGGCAAGATCGAGGCCGTCAAGGGAATCTCGTTCAAGGTCGAGGCCGGCGAGGTCGTCACCCTCATCGGCACCAACGGCGCCGGCAAGACGACGACGCTGCGCACCCTCTCCGGACTGATCAAGCCGCTCACCGGCCAGATCAAGTTCAACGGCAAGTCCCTGCGCAAGGTCCCGGCCCACCAGGTCGTGTCCCTGGGACTCGCCCACTCCCCCGAGGGCCGGCACATCTTCCCGCGCATGTCCATCGAGGACAACCTGCGCCTCGGCGCGTTCCTCCGCAAGGACGCCGCGGGCATCGCCAAGGACATCCAGCGCGCCTACGACCTCTTCCCCATCCTGGGAGAGCGCCGCAAGCAGGCCGCGGGCACCCTCTCCGGCGGTGAGCAGCAGATGCTCGCCATGGGGCGGGCGCTGATGTCCCAGCCGAAGCTGCTCATGCTCGACGAGCCCTCCATGGGCCTCTCGCCGATCATGATGCAGAAGATCATGGCGACCATCAAGGAACTGCGCGAACAGGGCACCACCATCCTGCTCGTCGAGCAGAACGCGCAGGCCGCGCTCTCGCTCGCCAACCACGCGCATGTGATGGAGGTCGGCAGCATCGTCCTCTCCGGCACCGGGGAAGACCTGCTGCACGACGACTCGGTGCGCAAGGCGTACCTCGGCGAGGACTGACGCCGGTCCGCGCCGCCGCGAGGCACCGCGCACACGACAAGGGTCCGCGCCCCGGGAGACCGGGACGCGGACCCTTGTCCGTGCGTGCTGTGCGTGACGGGCCGCGGGCTACTGGCCCTTGGCCGCCTTCTTCTCCTCGGCGTCCTCGATGACCGCCTCCGCGACCTGCTGCATCGACAGGCGCCGGTCCATCGACGTCTTCTGGATCCAGCGGAACGCGGCGGGCTCGGTCAGGCCGTACTGCGTCTGCAGGATGCTCTTGGCCCGGTCCACCAGCTTGCGCGTCTCCAGCCGCTGCGCGAGGTCCGCGACCTCCTTCTCCAGCGCCTTCAGCTCGGTGAACCGCGAGACCGCCATCTCGATCGCGGGCACCACGTCGCTCTTGGAGAACGGCTTCACCAGGTACGCCATCGCGCCCGCGTCCCGGGCGCGTTCGACGAGGTCGCGCTGGGAGAAGGCGGTGAGCATCAGCACGGGGGCGATGGACTCCTCGGCGATCTTCTCCGCGGCGGAGATGCCGTCCAGGACGGGCATCTTCACATCCAGGATGACCAGGTCCGGCCGGTGCTCCCGCGCCAGCTCGATCGCCCGCTGCCCGTCCCCGGCCTCACCGACGACCGCGTACCCCTCCTCCTCCAGCATCTCTTTCAGATCCAGCCGGATGAGGGCCTCGTCCTCGGCGATGACGACACGGGTCGTCGCCGGCGGGACGTGCGAGGTGTCGTCGTCTGCGGCGATCGGCTGGGGCGACTCGGGGGCGGTCACGGGGGCTCCTCCTGGCGGGGCAGTCACTGCCCCAAAGACTACCCAGCTGCTGGCCCCGACCATTACCCGGTACACTCCGACAAGGTCACCTCGCCGGGTTGGTGGAACGGTATACACGGAGGTCTCAAACACCTCTGCCCGTGAGGGCTTGCGGGTTCGAGTCCCGCACCCGGTACGCATTTCAGGAAGCGGATGTTCACGTTCTCGTGAACATCCGCTTCTTTGTCACGTCTGGCACCATTCATCACACAGGGTGATGGGTATGAATCTTCACCCTGTGGACGTCCGGGAGACTGCGCTCGCACTACTGCGAACCGGAGCAAGGAACGCTGACGTCGCGCGCAAACTGGGCATACCCAACGGCACCATCGGATACTGGTGGCACCTGGACCGTGCGGAGCGCGGTGAATCCCCCGGCAAGCGCAGCCCTGCGTGCCCGCGGTGCGACGGTCGCGCGCTTGACTGGGCCGCCTACGCCTACCTTCTCGGCCTCTATCTGGGCGACGGCCACATCATCCAGTACTCAGGCCATCGCGTACCCAGCTTGATGATCACTTGTTCGCAGACCTGGCCGGGGCTCGTGGAAGCACTGCACCCGCGGCGGGCGGTCGTACACCATATCCGTGGCCCGACGGGCGTCCGTCGCGCTGATGGACGCACACATCGGGCCGAAGCACTGAGCCGGAGACGAAGGCGAAGGGCCGAGGGCCGTCAGCCCACGCTCTCGCCGATGTGGTGGACGCGGACCAGGTTGGTGGAGCCCGAGACGCCCGGCGGGGAGCCGGCGGTGATGACGACGACGTCGCCGGGGCGGCAGCGGCCGATGCGGAGGAGTTCCTCGTCGACCTGGGCGACCATCGCGTCGGTGGAGTCGACGTGGGGGCCGAGGAAGGTCTCGACGCCCCAGGTCAGGCTGAGCTGGGAGCGGGTGGCCGGGTCGGGGGTGAAGGCGAGGAGGGGGATCGGGGAGCGGTAGCGGGAGAGGCGGCGGACGGTGTCGCCGGACTGGGTGAAGGCGACGAGGAAGCGGGCGCCGAGGAAGTCGCCCATCTCGGCGGCGGCGCGGGCGACGGCGCCGCCCTGGGTGCGGGGCTTGTTGCGTTCGGTCAGCGGCGGGAGGCCCTTGGCGAGGACGTCCTCCTCTGCGGCCTCGACGATGCGGCTCATGGTGCGGACGGTCTCGACGGGGTACTTGCCGACGCTGGTCTCGCCGGAGAGCATCACCGCGTCGGTGCCGTCGATGACCGCGTTGGCGACGTCGGACGCCTCGGCGCGCGTGGGGCGGCTGTTGTCGATCATCGAGTCGAGCATCTGGGTGGCGACGATGACCGGCTTGGCGTTGCGCTTGGCGAGTTTGATGGCGCGCTTCTGGACGATCGGGACCTGTTCGAGGGGCATCTCGACGCCGAGGTCGCCGCGGGCGACCATGATCCCGTCGAAGGCGGCCACGATGTCGTCGATACTCTCGACCGCCTGGGGCTTCTCGACCTTGGCGATGACGGGGAGGCGCCGGCCGGTCTCGTCCATGACGCGGTGGACGTCCTCGATGTCCCGGCCGCTGCGGACGAAGGAGAGGGCGATGATGTCGGCGCCCGCGTTCAGGGCCCAGCGCAGGTCCTCGGCGTCCTTCTCGGAGAGGGCGGGGACGGAGACGGCGACGCCGGGGAGGTTGAGGCCCTTGTGGTCGGAGACCATCCCGCCCTCGACGACCCGGGTGTGGACGCGGGGTCCGTCGACGCGGAGGACTTCGAGGGCGACCTTCCCGTCGTCGACGAGGATGCGCTCGCCGGGGGTGACGTCCCTGGCGAGGCCCTGGTAGGTGGTGCCGCAGATGTGGCGGTCGCCCTCGATCTCCTCGACGGTGACGGTGAATTCATCCCCGCGTTCGAGAAGTACGGGGCCTTCCTGGAAGCGTCCGAGCCTGATCTTCGGGCCTTGAAGGTCGGCGAGGACGCCGACGCTGCGGCCGGTTTCGTCGGCCGCCTTCCTGACGTGCCGCAGACGCTCCTCGTGATCGGCGTAGACGCCGTGGCTGAGGTTGAGTCGGGCGATGTCCATTCCGGCTTCGACCAGTGCCTTGATCTGGTCGTATGTGTCGGTGGCGGGGCCCAGGGTACAGACGATCTTTGCTCGGCGCATGGTTCGAGCCTAGGGCTTACCGACGGGTAGAGAATTGGTGTCTCATGACTGCCCAACAACCTTTGCATGAAGGGCTATTGACAACTGTTGAATTGTGCGGGGGTGCGCTCCGATGAGCATTTCTCAGAGTTCCGGGGGCGTCATCGTGAAGCGCGCGTTCACCTGGGCGAAGACGGTCTGCCGCTGGGGTTCGAGGTCGAGGGCGGGGGCGGCCTCCGTCTGGGCGCCGGCGAAGCCGCGGACCACACCGGTGGGCGGGGCGGGCATCGCGTAGGCGGGGGCGGGGGCGGGGGCTTCGGCGCCGAGGTCGGCGAGTTCGAGGAGGGCGTCCAGGGAGGCGCCGAGCGCTCCGGCGTACTCGCGGGCGCGGCGCACGGCCTCCCGGACGGCCTCACGGCGGGCCTCGGCGTGGGCGGGCGAGTCGGGGCGCAGGGACCACCAGGGGCCGCTGACCCGGGTGAGTTCGAGGTCGGCGAGGCGGGTGACGAGTTCACCGAGGGCGGTGAAGTCGGTGAGGACGGCGTTGACGCGGACGTTGCCGTGGTAGGCGCGGACGCGTTCGCCCCGGCCGCCGCCGAGTTCGGGGCTGATGGAGAGGGCGCCGGTGGAGAGCTTGTCGACGGCGTCGCCGTAGGACTTGACGAGGTCGAGGACGGCGGTGTTGCGGCGGGTGAGGTCGTCGAGGGCGGTGCGCCGGTCGCGGCCTCGGGCGCTGACCTGGATGCCGATGGTGGCGAGTTCGGGGTCGAACTGGAGCCGGGCCTCGCCGCGGACGGCGACCCGGGGCGCGGAGGGGGTTCCGTAGGGGGCGGGCGGGCCGGCGGGGGTGGTCTCGGCGGTGGTGTCGCTCATCCGGGGGCTCCTGGGATGGGGGGTCGGCGGTACGTCGGGGCGCCGACGTCGGGCGGGTCGGCGGGGTTGCGGGTTGGTGTGGCGGTTGTGGAGGTCGCGGGGCGGGCCTTCGTAAACCCTTTCGCACCGCGAGGTGTTGCGCCAGAATCTACGCGCGTTGTGCACATGATCGAGGGAGAACCGTATGCCAAAGGACCGGTTGAAGCGCAGGACGTTCCTGGAGCGGTCGGCCGCCGCCGGGGCAACAGTCGCCGTCGCCGCGGGCGCCGCGTCACCGGCCGCGGCGGCGGAGCGGACCCCCGCGAACAGCCACGGTCGCGGCCCGCGCCCGAAGCGGTACTCGTTCACGGTGATGGGGACGACGGACCTGCACGGCAACGTCTTCAACTGGGACTACTTCACGGACAAGGAGTTCGACGACAAGGACCACAACGACGTGGGCCTGGCGAAGATCTCCACGCTGGTGGAGCGGGTCCGCCGGGAGAAGGGCCGGCGCAACACCCTGCTGATCGACGCGGGCGACACCATCCAGGGCACCCAGCTCTCCTACTACTACGCCAAGGTGGACCCGATCACCGCCCGGCGCGGCCCGGTCCACCCGATGGCGCAGGCGATGAACGCGATCGGCTACGACGCGGCGGCCCTCGGCAACCACGAGTTCAACTACGGCATCCCGGTGCTGCGCAAGTTCGAGGAGCAGTGCGACTTCCCGCTGCTCGGCGCCAACGCGCTGGACGCGAAGACACTGCGCCCGGCGTTCGCGCCGTACAGCATGCACCGGCTGCGCACCCCGTGCGGGCGGGATGTGCGGGTGGCGGTGCTGGGGCTGACCAACCCGGGTATCGCGATCTGGGACAAGCTGAACGTCGGCGGGAAGATGGTGTTCCCGGGCCTGGAGGAGCAGGCGGCGAAGTGGGTGCCCCGGCTGCGGTCGATGGGCGCGGACGTGGTGATCGTCTCGGCGCACAGCGGGTCCTCGGGCACCTCCTCGTACGGGGACCAGCTGCCGTATGTGGAGAACGCGGCGGGTCTGGTGGCGGAGCAGGTGCCGGGGATCGACGCGATCCTGGTGGGCCACGCGCACACGGAGATCGCGGAGCACTTCGTGGTGAACAAGGAGACCGGCAAGCGGGTGGTGCTGTCGGAGCCGCTGAAGTGGGGGCAGCGGCTGACCCTGTTCGACTTCGACCTGGTGTGGGAGCGGGGCCGCTGGACGGTGGAGCGGGCCGGTTCCACGGTGCTGAACTCCAACACGGTGGCGGAGGACCGGCGGATCACCCGGCTCCTCGGTGACGAGCACCGCAAGGTGGTCGCGTACGTCAACCAGGTGATCGGCACCTCGGCGGTGGCGATGACCACGGCGGAGGCGGCGTGGAAGGACGAGCCGATCATCGATCTGATCAACCATGTGCAGATCGAGACGGTGAGGGCGGCGCTGGCCGGAGGTGAGTTCGCGGAGCTGCCGGTGCTGTCGCAGGCGTCGTGCTTCTCGCGGACGGCGGCGATCCCGGCGGGCGAGGTGACGATCCGGGACGCGGCGGGTCTGTATGTCTTCGAGAACACCCTGGAGGCGCGGGTGCTGACCGGCGCCCAGCTCAAGGACTATCTGGAGTTCTCGGCGCGGTACTACGCGCGGACGGCGCCGGGTGCCCCGGTGGACCCGGCGAAGCTGACGAACGCGGACGGCGTCCCGGATTACAACTACGACGCGGTGGCGGGCGTGACCTATGACGTGGACATCGCGCAGCCGGCGGGGTCGCGGATCGTGGACCTGTCCTTCGACGGGAAGCCGGTGGACCCGGCGGCGCGGTTCGTGCTGGCGGTGAACAACTACCGGGCGAGCGGCGGCGGGAACTTCCCGCATGTGGCGGCGGCCCGGCAGGTGTGGGCGAACTCGGAGGAGATCCGGAACACGATCATCGACTGGGTGCGGGAGCAGGGGTCGGTCGACCCGGCGGCCTTCGCCTCGGTGGGGTGGCGGCTGACGCGGGCGGGCGAGCCGGTGTTCCCCGCCTGAGCTCCGAGACGCACGGCGCCCCCGTGCCGGGACCGGTCCCGGCACGGGGGCGCCGTGCGTCTCGGACATTACCAAGGCCCGCAGCG
>NZ_JBEXXN010000034.1:0-78512 GCF_040630445.1 Streptomyces sp. NPDC005805 | reverse complement strand
CACACCACCACACACCCCTCGCAGGGCGCCAACCCACCCCGGGCCCCCCGCTTCCTCGTTCTGTGGAGCTAAGGAGAATTGAACTCCTGACCTCCTGCATGCCATGCAGGCGCTCTACCAACTGAGCTATAGCCCCTTGCCTGTGTCCTCCGCCGGTGTTCCCCGCGGCGACGTAGAGAACATTAACGCCCCCGTCCGCGCTTCTCCAAATCCTTTGTCCGCCGGGCCTCCGGCGGGCCTGCGAAGGGCCTGCGCCGGGCCCGCGGGGAGGCGCGGAACCGGCCGTTCAGGCCGTGGCGAAGGAGTAGAAGCGCTTGAGGGTGCAGTGCTCGTCCAGCAGACGGCCGTAGATCGGCTCGCCCTCCAGCTCGCGGTAGGTCTCGATCGGGTCGCCTTTTATGATCAGCGCCCGCGCGCACTCCTCGCACCAGTACTGGTACTCGGGGTTGACGGGATCCATGTCCCTGACGATGGGCGTACCGCCGCCGCACCAGTCGCATTTCCGCCTGTGTGCACCCATCAGTCAGCTCCAGCAGTGTCCGCAGGCCGTGCACACGTAGGAAACGCCTCCGTTGTCACCGAGGACCTGTGCGACATGGGACGAGCCGCAGGACGGACAGCTGAGATTCGCCCGCGTCTCCGCCGTGACGAGCAGCTCGTCGGCAGCCCTCTCGGCCTCCTCGCCGCTGGCGGACATCACGCGCTCCCTCCGGTACCGCCGGTGTCCCCCTCCGGCCGTCCGATTCTGCCACGGCGGCGCGGGGAGGTCAGCGGCGTTCGCGAAGGAGAAGGGCCCTGATCACCGGGTCCGGGGCGAACCACCGGGAGAATAGGGAGAAGTGGGGACGTCTCACCGAGGGCCGGCCGCGCCGGGCAGCCGGGCGCGGGGCAGCACAAAAGATCCCGCCCCTGAAGAGGGACGGGATCCGATTGTGGAGCTAAGGAGAATTGAACTCCTGACCTCCTGCATGCCATGCAGGCGCTCTACCAACTGAGCTATAGCCCCGCGTGTTCTTCGCGCTCCGCGCTGCGAACAAGAAGAACTTTAGCCTGCGACCTGCCGGAAAGCGAAATCCGGGTCGGGGGCCGCCCCGGCGGGGGACGCCGGGGCACGGACGCACCCCGCGGGAGACTCAGGTGTCGTCGCCGAGGACCGGCTCGGGCAGCGTGCCGGCGTTGTGCTCCAGCAGCCGCCAGCCCCGGGCGCCCTCGCCCAGCACCGACCAGCAGCAGTTCGACAGTCCGCCCAGGCCCTCCCAGTGGTGGGCCTCCAGACCGAGGAGCCGGCCGATGGTCGTCCGGATGGTGCCGCCGTGGCTGACGACCACCAGGGTGCCGTCGTCCGGCAGCTTCTCGGCGTGGCGCAGGACGACGGGCGCGGCCCGGTCCGCGACCTCGGTCTCCAGCTCGCCCCCGCCGCGCCGCACGGGCTCGCCGCGCTTCCACGCGGCGTACTCCTCGCCGTACCGGGCGACGATCTCCTCGTGGGTGAGGCCCTGCCAGACCCCCGCGTACGTCTCGCGCAGCGCCGAGTCGTAGGCGATGTCGACGCCGGTGAGCACGCCCAGCTCGGCGGCGGTGGCCGCCGCCCGCTTGAGGTCCGAGGCCACGATGGCGTCGGGCCGCAGGGAGGCGAGCAGCCGCGCCGCGCGGCGCGCCTGGGCCAGGCCGGCCGCGGTCAGCTCGATGTCCGTGCTGCCCTGGAAGCGGCGCTCCAGGTTCCACGCGGTCTGACCGTGCCGCCACAGGACGATCCGGCGCCCGGGCTTCCGCTCCGGCACGGGTACGGGTGCGTCGGCGGTGGCGGCCGTCGCCGCCGGGGCCCCTTCGTTCGTGCCGCTCAGCTCAGCTCACCTTCCGCGTCCTTGCCGGTCGTCCGCGCGTGCTCGTCGGCCTTGCCGCGCGTCTTCCGCGCGTCCTCCGGCAGCGGCAGCTCGGGGCAGTCCTTCCACAGGCGCTCCAGCGCGTAGAAGACGCGCTCCTCGCTGTGCTGGACGTGGACCACGATGTCGACGTAGTCGAGGAGGATCCAGCGGGCGTCGCGGTCGCCCTCGCGGCGCACGGGCTTGGCCCCGAGCTCCTTGTTCAGCCGCTCCTCGATCTCGTCGACGATCGACTTGACCTGGCGGTCGTTGGGCGCGGAGGCGAGCACAAAGGCGTCGGTGATCGACAGCACGTCGCTGACGTCGTACGCGATGATGTCGTGCGCGAGCCGGTCGGCGGCCGCCTGGGCGGCGGCGTTGACGAGCTCGATGGAACGGTCCGTAGCGGTCACTGGCAGGCTTTCGTCGGCGGTCGGATTCCTTCCAAGGGTCTCATGGGCCGCCGACAGAGCACGCCCGCATTGTTCGGTACGCGTCACCAGCCCGGGGCGTGCCCGGTCCGGTGACGCGTACCGGCGTCAGCCCTCGTAGTCGGAGCCCAGGACCACGGACACATCCGCGTTCGTCGCGGGCTTCCCCTTCTTCACGGCGCCCGCCGGCAGGCCCAGGGTCTTGGCGACCTCCTCGGCCTGCGGCTTCTGCGCCTCGTCCGCGTAGGTGACCTGCGAGGACCCCGCCGCCGCGGCCTTTCCGCCGTCGATGACGGTGTAGCCGCCGTTGACGAGGGAGATCCGGGCCTGCTCCGTCGCCCCGGCCTCGCCGCTCGCGTTCCGGATGCCGACGCGCACCGCCGAACCGGGCTCGGGCGCGGTCACCGAGCCGCCGAGGACGTCCTTGACCACGCTGCTCGCGGCCTGTTCGGTGAGCGTCCCGTCCTGCTGGACCGGCAGGACGGCCGTTGTGTAGTCGCCGCCCTTGGCGTGCTCCGCGAGCTTCGCCAGCGAGGTGCCGAGGGCCCGCTCGTTGAGGGACGGGTCCAGGATCTGGCCCAGGGTCTCGACGATCACGGTCGCCGAGCCGGGGTCGTCCGGCAGCTTCTTCAGCACGGCCTGCATCACCTGGCCGAAGCGCTGGAGCTGCTTCTGCTCGGGCTCGCCGCTGTTCAGGTGGGTGGCGTAGGCGACGGCCGCGCGCCCGTTGAGGGTCTGGTTCTCCCCCTTGCGCACCAGGGGCTCCTCCCCCTTCTTGGCGGCCGGGACGCCGGTGTCCGTCGTCAGGTCGATGGTGCCGACGAGTTCGACGAGGTTCTCCAGGTACGGGGTGTCCAGCCGCCAGGTCCCGGAGACCTTCGCCCCGAGGAGGGTGCCGATCGCCTCGCGGGTGCCGGTCGACCCGTCGTCCTCCACGGACTTGCCGAGGGTGGTGGCGGTGCCGTCGTCGTTGGCCACCGAGAGGGTGTTGGGCAGCAGGACGGTGGTGCCGTGCTCGGCCGTGACGTTGTCGACCAGCAGGGCGGTGGAGGTGCGGTCGCTCTTGGTGCTGTGCAGATGGACCACGATCACATCGCGCTTCTGCGCGCCGCCGGCGGCCGTCTCCGCGCTCTTCCCGCCGGACATGCCCGGCAGCTTGCCCGCGTACCAGAGGTAGCCGACGCCGCCGGCCAGGACGAGGGCGAAGGTGACGGCCAGGGCCACGATCCGGTTGCGGCCGCGGCGCTTGGCCTCCTCGCGGCGCTCGGAGCGGCTCTCGGTGAACTTGAGCCAGTCGATGACGTCCTCGGAGTCCTCGTCGGGCTCCTCGATGAAGGCGAACTGCTCGGTGCGGTAGTCGCGGTCGTCGTCCCGCTGCCCGGGAGCGACCCCGGCCCCGCCCCTTTCGTCCTCCGCCTCGGCCCGGCGCTGCTCCGGGACGGCGGGCGCGGGGGCGGCGGCGGGCTGCTGCTGGTACTGCCCCTGCTGGGGGAGGTTCCACTGCTGCGTGGTGTCGACGGCGGCGGGCTGGGTGCCGGTGTCGTAGGAGTAGCCGTCGTAGCCGCCGCCCCCGTTGGTGCCGTAGGGGTCGTACGGGGCGTACCCGCCCTGCTCGCCCTGCCCGCCCTGCTGCCGGTACGGGTCCTGGGGGTACGCGTCGGCCCGGCCCGCGTAGCCGGTGTCCCGGTACTGCTCAGGGTAGGGGGACTGCTGCTGTGCGTAAGGGTCGTACTGCTGGGGCTGCTGGTAGACCGGCTGCCCGTACTCGTCGTAGCCGATGATCTGCGGCTGGCGACCGTACGGGTCGTACGGATACTGCTGGTCGTTCACCGGTGCCCCTCTCCGTGGCTCAGTCGCCGCGGTACAACTGGCGCTTGTCGATGTAGCGCACCACACCGTCCGGCACCAGATACCAGACCGGGTCGCCCTGGGCGACCCTCTCCCGGCAGTCGGTCGACGAGATGGCGAGCGCGGGTACCTCCACCAGAGAGACACCGCCCTCGGGAAGCCCGTCGTCGGTCAGATCATGACCCGGACGGGTCACACCGATGAAATGCGCGAGGGAGAACAGCTCCCCGGCGTCGCGCCAGCCGAGGATCTGGGAGAGGGCGTCGGCGCCGGTGATGAAGAACAGGTCGGCGTCGTCGTTCAGGTCGCGCAGGTCCCGCAGGGTGTCGATGGTGTACGTCGGCCCGCCGCGGTCGATGTCGATGCGGCTGACCGAGAACTGCGGGTTGGACGCCGTGGCGATGACCGTCATCAGATAGCGGTCCTCGGCCGGTGACACGGCCTTGTGGCTCTTCTGCCACGGCTGTCCGGTCGGTACGAACACCACCTCGTCGAGGTGGAACAGGGCCGCCACCTCGCTGGCGGCCACCAGGTGTCCGTGGTGGATCGGGTCGAAGGTCCCGCCCATCACGCCCAGTCGGCGCTTGCCGGAACCGGACCCCGCGGCCGCGTTCTGCTCTCCCATGCGTGCAGAGCCTACTGGCACGGTCGTCCGGCCGGTCCCCGGCGGTCGCGTCCGGTTCAGCGGTCGCGGTTGAAGCGCGTGGTGATCCACAGCAGCAGCATCAGGACCACGAAGGCGCCGATGCCGGTGACGTACGGGTTGAGGCTCTGGTGGTTGCCGCCGTGCTCGGCGCCCTCGGCGAGAGTGACCAGGTTGGCGGCGGCGCTCGTGAGGCTCATCTTCAGCAGGACCTATCGATCGGGATCAGGGCTCGGAGACTTCGCGCACATCGTATGCGGGCCGCTCGGGCACGCTCACGCCGACTCGGTCGTTGAGGTTATCCACAGGCCCCGTCAGGTCTCGGCCCAGCGCCTACGCTGGGGTCCTGTCAGGGGGACGAGCACGACTCGCAACACAGGGGGCACCATGACCGAAAGCCAGGAGCGCGTACCGAGCAGGCAGCGCCGCCGCTTCCCGGAGATCTCCTCCCGGGCGTACGAGCATCCGGCGGACCGCTCGGCACTGGTGGCGCTGCGCAAGCTCAGCGGTTTCGACACCGTGTTCAAGGCGCTCAGCGGGCTGCTGCCGGAGCGAAGTCTGCGCCTGCTCTTCCTCTCGGACTCGGTGCGGGTCTCGGACGCCCAGTTCGCACACCTGCACACGATGCTGCGGGACGCCTGCTACATCCTGGACCTGGAGAAGGTCCCCGCGATGTACGTGGCGCAGGACCCGAAGCCGAACGCCATGTGCATCGGCATCGACGAGCCGATCATCGTGGTCACCACCGGCCTGGTGGAGCTGCTCGACGAGGAGGAGATGCGGGCCGTCGTGGGCCACGAGGTGGGCCACGCCCTCTCCGGCCACTCGGTCTACCGCACGATCCTCCTCTTCCTCACCAGCCTGGCCGTCAAGGTCGCCTGGATCCCGCTGGGCAATGTGGCGATCATGGCGATCGTGACCGCCCTGCGGGAGTGGTTCCGCAAGTCGGAGCTGTCGGCCGACCGCGCGGGTCTGCTGGTCGGCCAGGACCTCCAGGCGTCCATGCGCGGTCTGATGAAGATCGCGGGCGGCAACCATCTGCACGAGATGAACGTGGACGCCTTCCTGGCCCAGGCCGAGGAGTACGAGGCCGGCGGCGATCTGCGGGACTCCGTCCTGAAGATCCTCAACGTCCTGCCCCGGTCCCACCCGTTCACCACGGTGCGCGCGGCGGAGCTGAAGAAGTGGGCGTCCGGCCGCGACTACCAGCGGATCATGGACGGCCACTACCCGCGGCGCACGGAGGACAAGGACACCTCGGTGACCGACTCCTTCCGCGACTCGGCCTCCCACTACGCGGACTCGGTGCGCAGCAGCAAGGATCCGCTGATGAAGCTCGTCGGCGACATAGCCGGCGGCGCGGGCGACCTGGGCGGCAAGCTCCGCGACAAGTTCACCGGCGCGTCCGGATCCGGCTCGGGCTCCGGGTCCGGCTCGGGCTCCGGGCCGGGGTCGGGTCCGGCGGGGAGCAACGGCAGCGGCGGCGGACGCGGGGAGGGCTGAGGCGCACTCGGTCCTGACCGGGCGGGGCGGGTCGGCTCGGGCGACCGGTCAGGACGGGGCCGGCCGCGGCAGCGCCTTCGGCGCGAGGGCGCCGCACAGGGTGGCCGTGGCGGGGCCGTGCGCATAGGGATCGGTGCCCGCCGGTCCGCTCGGGCCCGCCCGCTCCCCCGCGAGCAGCGGGCGCAGCGTCCCCGAGGCGTCGGCGGCGCAGTCCTGGGGTCCGGCCTGGGTGTGGCTGACCAGCACCTCCAGCCGGTGGTGGCGCAGATCGTCGCGGTCCATCCGGAAGTGCAGCTCCCGCCGCACGGTGAACAGCGACGCGGCCCGGGCCGCGGAGGGGCCGGACACGGCGGCGGGCCGGAGCGCGTAGGCGTAGGTGTGGTCGGCGGTGACCTCCAGGGCGTCGCTCTCCCCCTCGGTGACGAGCAGGGAGCCCCGGACCCGGGCCGTGGTGTCGGCCAGGGCCACCTCCTCCGGGTCGAAGCGCACCAGCCAGCCCGTGGTGGCGTGCCGGCCGTCGGCCTCGGGGGCGGCCACGCCGCGGTCGAACTGGGGAAGCTGCTCGGGCCGCAGGAGCGCCCGCACGGAGCGCACCTCGCCACCGGTGAGCACGGCCGGGTCCAGCGCTGAGGCCACCAGGTAGTCCTTCACGGTGGCGAGGGCCGTCATGACCTGGTCCTCGGTGAAGTGGGCGGTCCGGCGGACGGCGGGCATGGTCACCCCGGCGGCGCCCTCCCGGTAGGCGCCCGCAGGTCCGGCGCCGAGGATCTGCGCGGGTGTGCCGCCGGGCACGGGGCCGCGGGGCGAGAGGGAGACCAGGGTCATCCGCAGGGCCTCGGCGGGCCGTGGGGGCACGGGCCGGTGCGGCTGGCGGACACCGAGATAGGCGACGGTCCCGAAGGCGACCGCGACGAGGACAAGGAGGACGAGAAGACGGCCCCCGCCCCGCCGGCGGGAGGGCAGGCTGCGGACGGCGGGCGCGTGGTCCTCCAGGCGCTCCACGGCGGAGAACTCCTGCACGCGGGCAGCCTGTACGAACGATTCGTCGAAGACGACGGACCGGTACTCGTCCTCGTCGCCCGGTAGTCCGTCGGGCGTGCCCTCAGGCGGGTCTCCGCGCCGGGTCATACTTTCAGGTTAGGTCCGTCGCGAGTCAGGTAAACGCGGAGCTGCTCCACAAGTTGCGACGGGGGCGCCCCACGTACGGCCACATGGGTCAACAGGGCTGCTCAGGGGCCGTGCGGCAGGGCGGGGACGCGGGACGGCGGCCGGTCCGCCTCGGCGGTGGGGGCGCTGCCGCTGACGGTCGCCCCGGTCGGCGGGGCGTCCACGCCGGTGCGGGCGGGCTGCGGCACCTGGTCCTCGCGGTTGTCGGAGGTTCCCCGGTAGACCGCGCTGAAGGCCAGGGCGACCATGCCCATGCCCATCACCAGGGCGAGGACCCAGGCGACGGGCCGGTGCCAGCGCCCGGTGCCACGGTAGGGGCGCAGCGCTCCGCCGTGACGGCCGTAGGGGCCGCCGGGCCGGTCGTCCTCGGCGCACTCGCCGTCGTCGTCCGCGCCGTCGTCCACCGGTCGTGCGGGGCGGCGGGCGGGGAAGCCGTCGTAGCGGTCCTCGTCGCCGGGGGCGCCGCCGTGGCCGTAGCGGGCGGCGTCGGCCTCGGCGCGTGCCTCGGCGGCGGCGAGCAGCCGCTCGACCGCGGTCGGTTCATGGATCTCGGCGGCCCGGACGAAGTCCTCGTCGAACACCACGGAGGCGAAGTCCCAGTCCGCGCCCCCGCGGTCGTCGTCGGGCTCCCAGCCGTCCGGGAACGGCCTGCCCCCCACGTCGTCCGGCACGCTCTCAGCGTAGTGCCGGGGCGCCGGTTTCGGCAGGGAGAGCGCGAACTCTCCCCGCCCGGGTGACGCCCCGCACGCCCGCGCTGACGGTCCCGCGCCGACGCCTCCGGCCGGGCCGGGGGCGTGCGAGGGGGCGTCAGCGCGGGCGGCGGGGTGCGGTCACCTGGTGTGGCCGTCGCCGGTCACGATGTACTTCGTGGACGTCAGCTCCGGCAGCCCCATCGGGCCCCGGGCGTGCAGCTTCTGCGTGGAGATGCCGATCTCCGCACCGAAGCCGAACTGGCCGCCGTCGGTGAACCGGGTGGAGGCGTTCACGGCGACGGTGGTGGAGTCGACCAGCTGGGTGAAGCGGCGCGCCGCCGCCTGGGAGGTGGTGACGATGGCCTCGGTGTGGCCGGAGGACCACAGCCGGATGTGGGCCACGGCCGCGTCGAGGGAGTCGACCACGGCGGCGGCGATGTCGTAGGAGAGGTACTCGGTCTCCCAGTCGTCGGTCGTCGCCGGCACCAGGGTGGCCTTGGTGGCCTCCGCGTACCCGAGGACCCGCTCGTCGGCGTGGACCGTGACCCCGGCCTCGGCGAGGGCGTCGAGGGCGCGGGGCAGGAAGGCGTCGGCCACGTCCTGGTGCACCAGGAGGGTCTCGGCGGCGTTGCAGACGCTGGGGCGCTGCGCCTTGGAGTTGACCAGGATCTCCACGGCCATGTCGATGTCGGTCTCGGCGTCGACGTAGACATGGCAGTTGCCCGTGCCGGTCTCGATGACGGGGACGGTGGAGCCCTCGACGACCGCGCGGATCAGCGAGGCACCACCGCGCGGGATGAGGACGTCCACCATGCCCCGGGCGCGCATCAGCTCCTGCACGGACTCGCGGCTCTCGCCCGGGACGAGCTGCACCGCGTCGGCGGGGAGGCCCGCGCCGCCGACGGCGTCGCGGATGACCTTCACCAGGGCGGTGTTCGAGGAGTACGCGGAGGACGAGCCGCGCAGCAGGACGGCGTTGCCGGACTTCAGGCAGAGCGCCGCGCCGTCGACGGTGACGTTGGGCCGGGCCTCGTAGACGATGCCGACGACGCCGAGGGGGACCCGGACCTGGCGCAGGTCGATGCCGTTGGGCAGCGTGGAGCCGCGCACCACCTCGCCGACCGGGTCGGGGAGCTGCGCCACCTGCCGCACATCGGCGGCGATGGCGCGCACGCGCTCCGGGGTGAGGGTCAGCCGGTCGATGATCGACTCGCTGGTCCCGGCCTCCCGGGCGCGGGCGACGTCCTCGGCGTTGGCCTCGACGATCTCGCTGGTGCGGACTTCGAGCGCGTCGGCGATGGCGAGCAGCGCGTCGTCCTTGGCCGCGCGCGGCAGCGGGGCGAGATCGGCCGAGGCGGCCCGCGCCCGGTAGGCGGCCTGGGCGACCGGCGAGAGGTTGTCGTACGGCGTGACCGAGGAGAGCGACGTCATACGGGCAGGGTAGTGCGCCCCGGGCGCGTGACCGGCGGGTATCCCGCACTACGAGACGAAAGCGAGACAGAACCGAAGGAAGCGCCCGTCCCGGACCGGGCCACCGCCGTCCCGGACCGGGCCCGCCCGTGCCCCGGCCGATCCGTCCCCGGGCCGGACCCGCCCGGCCGCCCTGCTGGTCCGGCCCGGTCCAGCCCGCCCCCGGTCCGGGCCCGCCCGGCGTCAGTACGGGTGGACGCCCACCCGGGAGGCCGGTGGCGGGCCGTAGCCCTCGGCGACGCGGAGGTGGTAGGTCTGCCGGTCGATGACCTCCAGGCCGACGATCTCCCAGGGCGGCAGCTTCGCCGTCGAGCGGTGCTCGCCCCACAGCCGCAGCGCGACGGCCGCCGCGTCATGGAGGTCGCGGGCCTCCTCCCAGTAGCGGATCTCCGCGTGGTCGGTGGCGTAGCGGCTGGTCAGCAGGAAGGGGTGGTCGTGGGCGAGTTGTTCGAGGCCGCGCCGCACCTCCTGGAGCGGCGCCGCCGCGCCCGAGACGCTGAGGGTGATGTGCCACAGCCGGGACAGCGGCTGCTCCCGGGCGCCGCCGCCCGTCTCGCCCGTCGCCGGCGCGTCCCCGGTGTCCGCGGCGTCCACAGGGCCCACGGGCCCCACCGCCTTCACCGCCGCCACCGGGGCCGCCGCCACCGGTCCGTGTACCCGTGCGGGCCCGTGCGGCACGGCCTCCGGCCCGGGGGCGGGGGCGTCGACCGCCCCGCCGGGCGAACCCGGCGCGCCCGCCGGCCCCGGCACCTCGGCCGGCCGTTCCCCCACGTCGGCCGCCACATCGGCCGCTCCGCCGACACTCGTCAGGGTCCGCTCGTCGCCCGCCGCCCGGCGGGCCTGGGTGGGCCTCCCGTTGGTTCGGGGCATGTCCCCAGGGCGCGCTCGTCTCACCGGCCGCCTCCTGTTGCTGCGTCGTCGCGACCCGTGGATCCCGCGGGTCCGCAACAAAGTTGACCAGCCCACGGCAGGGCGTGGGGCCGTTTTGGTAAAGGTCTCGGCCCCAGGGCGGGACTTTCCGCCCTTTCGGGGCCGGTCAGCCCTCCAGGACGACGAGATCGTCGCGGTGTACGACTTCGCGTTCGTACGCCGGGCCGAGCTCGCGCGCGAGTTCCCGGGTGGAGCGGCCGAGGAGCTGGGGGATCTCCCGGGCGTCGAAGTTGACCAGCCCGCGGGCGACCGGGCGGCCCTCGGTGTCGCGCAGCTCGACGGGGTCGCCCGCGGTGAACTCCCCGTCCACGGAGTCGATTCCGGCCGGCAGCAGGGACTTGCGTCCGTGCACCACGGCCCGCACGGCGCCCTCGTCGAGGGTCAGCGACCCCTGGGGGGTGGAGGCGTGGGCGAGCCACAGCAGCCGGTCGGCCGAGCGGCGGCCGGTCGCGTGGAAGAAGGTGCCGGTGTCCCGGCCCGCGAGGGCGTCGGCGGCCCGGCTCGCGGAGGTGAGGACGACGGGCACCCCGGCAGCGGCGGCGATCCGCGCGGCCTCCACCTTGGTGACCATGCCCCCGGTCCCGACGCCCGCCTTGCCCGCGCTGCCGATCTGCACATGGGCGATGTCGCCGGGCCCCCGGACCTCCTCGATCCTGGCCGTGCCGGGGCGGGACGGGTCGCCGTCGTAGAGGCCGTCCACGTCGGAGAGGAGGACCAGCAGGTCCGCGCGGACGAGGTGGGCGACCAGCGCGGCGAGGCGGTCGTTGTCGCCGAAGCGGATCTCGTCGGTGGCGACGGTGTCGTTCTCGTTGACGACCGGCACCGCGCCCATCTCCAGCAACTGGTCCAGGGTGCGGTAGGCGTTGCGGTAGTGGGCCCGGCGGCTGGTGTCGTCGCTGGTCAGCAGGACCTGGCCGACGCGGACCCCGTACCGGGCGAAGGAGGCGGTGTAGCGGGCGACCAGCAGCCCCTGGCCGACGCTGGCGGCGGCCTGCTGGCGGGCGAGGTCCTTGGGGCGGCGGGCGAGGCCGAGCGGGGCGAGTCCGGCCGCGATGGCGCCGGAGGAGACCAGGACTATCTCCTTCTCGCCGCCGCTGCGCACCTTGGCCAGGACGTCGACCAGCGCGTCCACGCGGTCGGCGTCGAGCCCGCCCGCGGCGGTCGTCAAGGAGGAGGAGCCCACCTTGACGACGATCCTCCGGGCCTGTGTCACCTGCTGTCTCGCCTCTGTCACACGAGGAATCTATGCCAGGACCGGGCGCGGGCGCGCACGTGTTCCGGCCGCTGGACAGCGGGGACGGCCCCGGTGGGACGCGTTCCGCCGCCGGGCGGACGGTCGCGGCTCCCTTGGAGGCGACACCCCGTGCCGGATGCGTCCCGGTCCCGGAAAACCCGGACCGACCGTGGTTAGGGTGCGAAGGAGGCGAAAGCGGGCACGCGGCAGGTGTACGCGGACACGCCTTCGCGTCCGCTGCCTACACGAGTGCCTACATGAGACGGGGACACTGCTGTGTCGGTCAAAGTGAGCGTCGTCATCCCGGTCTACAACCCCGGCCGGTACATCGATCCCTGCATCGACTCCCTGATCCGGCAGACCCTCCCGGCGGACGAGTTCGAGGCCGTCTTCATCGACGACGGCTCCACGGACGACACCCCGCAGCAACTCGCCGAACTGGCCGGGAAGCACCCGAACTTCCGGGTCGTCCGCATCCCGAACTCCGGCTGGCCGGGCAAGCCGCGCAACATCGGGGTCGCCGAGGCGCGCGGCGAGTACGTCCAGTTCCTCGACCAGGACGACCACCTGGGCCCGGACGCGCTGCGCCGCCTCTACGACATGGGGCACCGCAACGGCTCCGACATCGTCCTCGGCAAGGTGGCCAGCGACTTCCGCGGAGTGCCGCACGGCGTCTTCCGCCGGGACCGCGAGAAGTGCACCCTGCGCACCGCGCCGCTGTTCGACAGCCTGACCCCGCACAAGATGTTCCGCGTCGCCTTCCTGCGCGAGCACGGCATCGCCTACCCCGAGGGGAAGCGCCGGCTGGAGGACCAGCTCTACATGATGCGGGCGTACTTCCCCGCCGAGAACGTGTCCATCGTCGGCTCGTACACCTGCTACTACTACTCGAAGCGGGACGACGGCAAGAACGCCGGGTCGGCCCGGGTCGTGCCCGCCGGGTACTACGCCAACCTCCGCGAGGTCCTCGACGTCGTGGCCGCCAACACCGAGCCCGGCCCCTTCCGGGACAAGGTGCTGCGCCGCTTCTACCGCGTCGAGATGCTCGGCCGCCTCAGCGAACCCGCCGTGCTGAAGTACGACGACGCCTATCTGCGGGAGATGGTGGACGCGGTCCGGCCGCTCGCCGAGGACTTCATGGGCGACTCGGTGCGGGACGGCATGGGTCCCCTGCTCCGCCTGCGCGCCGCCCTGCTGCGCGAGGACGACGCGGAGGGGCTGGTGCGCCTCGCCCGGTTCGCCGCCACTGTCAAGGGCGCGGCCCGTCTGGACGACCTGAGCTGGGACGCCGGGAGCGACCGGCTCTCGCTCCGCTTCACGGCCCGGCTGGTGCACGGCGAGGAGAAGCGGCCGCTGAAGCTGGTGCGCCGCGACGGCCGGCTCTGTGTGCACCCGGACATCACCGCCGGGTTCCTCCCCCCGGGCCGCCTCCTCGACGTGACCGACGACCTCGACGGCTTCACCGCGGAACTCTCCCTGCGGGACCGGGAGAAGGCCGTCGAGTGGCCCTGCCCTGCCGAGACGGAGCGCCGGCTGGAGACGCTGGACGAGGGCGACGCGGAGGGCGAGGAGGGCGAGGAGACCTGCGAACTCGTCGTGCGCGGCACGGCCCGCCTCGCCCCCGCCGGCGGGAAGGGAGCGGCGGGCGGCAACGGCGCGGTGTACGGAAAACTCCGGCGCGGCTTCTGGGACGCCTGGGTCCCGGTCCGCGGCTTCGGCCTGGTCCGCAAGGCGCGGCTGGGGGCCGACCGGGCGGAGCACATCCCCGACCTCCCGGAGCCCGCCCTGCTGACCGCCGGGGCCCGTCCGGTGATCCCCTACTTCACCCACCCGCACAGCAATCTCACCCTCGACGTCGACCGCCGGGGCAAGACCCTCGGGCCCCATCTGCGCGACCGCCCGGTGCTGCGGATGCCGGGGCGCACCACCGAGCTGCGGCTCGGCATCGTCACCGCCCCGGCGACCGGGCCCGTCCCGGTGGAGCTGGTCCTCAGCAAGCCGGTGGAGGGGGCGGGAGAGCCGGACGGCCCGCAGCCCTCGGTGGTGCACACCTGGGCGGGCGTGCTGCGCCCCGCGCAGGGCCGGGCGCAGCTGACCGTGCCGCGCAGGGTCGCGGGGGCGCCGCCCGGCGCCTGGCGGCTCGGCGTGCGGCTGGACGGCGACCGGGCGGCCCCGCTCGACCTGTGCGCGGCGGAGGTCGCCGCCGGCGGGCTCCTCCGGATCGACCCGGCCCTGCCGGTCCCGGACCCGGCCTCGCTGCGGAGCATCACCCGGCAGCGGCGGCGGGCGGCGGTGCGGCGGGCCGTGAAGGCGACCGCGGGGCCCGTCGTGCGCCGGCTGCCGCCCCGCTGGCGCAAGAAGGCGCGCCGCTTGGCGGCGCGCCTCCTCGGCTGAGAGCCGCGGGCCCGGGCCCGGTCACCAGGGCCGGGCCAGGTCACCGGGGCCAGGTCGCAAGGGCCAGGGGCTCGAAGTCCCCGGCCCCCGCAAACACTCAGCGCCCCCGCAGCTCCTCGCGGAACGAGACGCAGTCGGCGTACCGGGGCAGCAGCCCCTGGGCCTCCGCCTCCGCCAGGGTGGGCGCCTCCTCGTCCTTGGCGGACAGCAGCGGCAGGATGTCCGCCGGCCACTCGATGCCCAGCTCCGGGTCGAGCGGGTGGATGCCGTGCTCCCGCTCGGGCGCGTACCCCTCCGAGCACAGGTAGACGACGGTGGCGTCGTCGGTCAGCGCGAAGAAGGCGTGTCCGAGGCCCTCCGAGAGGTAGACCGCGTGGTGCGACTCGTCGTCCAGCCGGACGATCTCCCACTGCCGGTACGTGGGAGAGCCGACGCGGATGTCCACGACGACGTCCAGGACCGCGCCCCGCACGCACTTGACGTACTTGGCCTGGCTCGGCGGCACGTCCGCGAAGTGGATGCCCCGCAGGGTGCCCCGGCGGGAGACGGAGCAGTTGGCCTGCGCCAGGGCGAGGTGCTGGCCGGTGGCCTCCAGGAAGTCGTTGCCCCGGAACCACTCGTGGAAGCTGCCGCGATCGTCGGTGAACACCTTGGGCTCGTGCACCCAGGCGCCTTCGATGGACAGAGGTCGCATACGGTTTCCGTTCTCGTTCTTGCGGTGGTGACGCGCCGGTGGCGCGGTGGCTACTTCGACAGGGCGCGGCGGACGCGGCGCACCGTGCGGCGCAGCAGCGAGGGCCGGGGCGCCGCGCGGACGGCGGCGGCCCTGTCCCGCGCGGCCTTGGCCGCCTTGGCCGCGGCCTCCGCGGCGTGCCGGACCCGCACCGTACCGTCGGCGGACGGGGTGAGCACGAGAGGCAGGGCCGTCCAGCGCGGCTTGCCCCGGTCCGCGGAGGGCAGGCCCAGTTCGACGCGGCCCTCGGCGGGCGCCGCCGGGTCGGTGGGCAGGGCCGCGGAGAGGACGGCGCGGCCGCCGTCGCCGGGCGTCAGGGTGGCCTTGACCTCGGTGGGGCGGTCGGCGCCGGGCCGCTTGAAGCGCAGGGCGACCGGCTCCTCGCCGGTCACCGCGAGGGGCAGCGGGAAGCTGATCCGGCCGTCCGACAGAACCGTTTCCGCGACGGTGAGGGAGGCCACGTCGCGGTCGAACTTGCTGGTGGCGTGGTCGACGTCGAGCGAGAGGTTGCTGTGCGGCTCGGTCCAGTAGGGCAGGACCAGTCGCCGCGGCGAACCGGCCAGGGAGCCCTTGCGGCCGGCCTCGGCGTCGTCGGCGCGCACGGAACCGAGGCGGGTCTCCTTGGTCCAGCCGGAGGCGCTGATGCGGATGAGGACGTCCCAGATGCCCTTGCCCAGCGGGGCGCCGTTGGCGGCGGTCTCGCTGTCGATCCCGCTCCTGGCGAGGAGGAGCGAGCGGAAGCCGTCGCCCTCGGGCAGGCGCTCCCGGGTGAACTCGACGGTCTGGAAGAACTCGGCGGCCGTGGCGCGCTCGCGGACCACGAGGTCGACCTTGGCGTGCTCCAGCGCGGCCAGCGGCTCGACGCCCGTCTCGGCGATCGCCTCGCGGGTGGCGTCGGCGAGACGGAAGTCCAGCAGATCCTTGCCGTTGACGTCCCGGTAGCGCAGGGGCTCGCCGTCGACCTCGTACTCGGCGGTGAAGGCGACCTCCAGCCGGCCGTCCTCCCAGCCCAGGCTCTCCAGCACTCCGGTGGGCCGGATGCCGGCCTCCCAGCGGGCGAGTTCCTCGACGTCACCGAGCCGGTCGGCGACGATCAGGGCGGTGACGATCTGCTGGATCGGCTGCATCCCGGCGGCGACACCGGGGCCGAAGCGCTCGGTGACGACGCCCCGGATCTCGGCGAACAGTTCCTTGCGGTAGTCCTCGGGGAGGGCGAGCAGGCGCTTGCCGCGCAGCCGCTCCACCATCTCGTTGCGCAGCCAGCGGCGGAACAGCTTGTCACGCAGGGCGCCGGGCTCGGTGTGCCGCTCGACGACGTCCAGGGCCTCGCGCAGGTTCGTGAAGTAGCCGACCGGGTCGAAGCGCTGGAAGCCGGCGTTGGAGGCGTCCTCGCGCTTGACGTGGTAGTAGCAGAGGTAGTCGCTGAGGACGGATATGTTCTCCGCGAGCAGGTACGCCTCCGCGACGAAGACATGGTCCTCCAGGCGGCGCCGGCCCTCCATGAAGCGCAGGTCGTGCCGGTCGAGGAACTCCTTGCGGAGCATCTTGTGCGGGGTGAGGCTGTCGATCAGCGGGGCGTTCTCGACGGAGGCCCGGGGGCGGTTCACCCGGAACAGCTCCAGCGGCACCGGGCGGCCCTTGCCCGCCATCTTCCCGATGACCATGTCGGCCTCGTTGGCGACGCCGTACTCGTACATGCGCTCCAGCGCCTCGTCGCCCAGCCAGTCGTCGTTGTCGACGAACATCACGTACTCACCGCGGGCGGCGGCGATGCCCGCGTTGCGCGGCTTGCCGGACCAGCCGGACGCCTCCTGGTGGATCACGCGCATGTGCGGGTGCTCGGCGGCCAGCCGGTCCAGCCGGGCGGGCGTCTCGTCGGTCGAGCCGTCATTGACGAAGATCGCTTCGTACTCGTCGTCCGGCAGACTCTGGCGCAGCAGCGAGGCTATGCAGTCCTCTATGTACTCGCCCGGGTTGTAGACGGGTATGACGACGCTCACCTTGACCGGCATCCAGCAACTCCCAATGTCCGCAGGCAGCTCCGGCAATCTGGAGTGCGGGAGCATGGGAGCCACAGAATATCCTGTTGCCCCGGGCAGCCTTCTCGCCGGAGCGGCGGCCCCCGGTGCCGGGTGGCCGCCGCTTCGTGAGGGAAGTCCTACGGTCGGGTGATCTCGCCGGAGCGCTTATGCGGAACGGGGAATTCTGCCGCGCAGCCCCTCGAATGCGGACCTCGGCCGCCGCAGGTTGCGGGCCCTGACGAGATCGGGCCAGAAGTCCGCGCCCAGCAGCGCCTCCGGCTGGACGGCGTTCTTGCGCACCAGCACTTCCTCGGGGACGTCCTGCGGATCGGGAACGACGTATTCCTCGATGATCGCGTCGTAGGAGCGCTTGAGGACCGTGCTCAGCGGGTCGGCGCCGAAGACCAGCACCACACCGGTGGGCTGGGTGTCCACCTCGACCACGACGAGGTCGGGCCGGTGGCGGCGCAGCACGGTGGCGACCTTGTAGACGTCACCGGTCCAGGCGTCGGTGTGGCGGTCGCGGGCGGCCTCGTCGATGTTCCGCGGCAGCATGTCGTCCAGGACGATCACGCTGGACCAGCGGGAATGCTTCTCGACGTTCATGAAGTCGCGCAGCGCGTACTCGAAGAGATGCATCCCGTCGATGAATGCGAGTTCGAGTTTGGGGTCGGATCCGAACAGGTTCATCGGATCCTTCCGGGCGAGCGCCCGGAATGGATTGCGTCCGTTGCGAAGGTGCAGCAGCGGGTCCTTGCGCGCGAAGAAATCGTCACTGGTCGCTCTGACGAGGTGTACGTCGCAGCTCAGTTCCGTCACGACCCGGAAGGCGGGATCGACCGCCACCGAAGGAACGCGGGACAGCGTCAGGCTGCGCCCGTCGTTGACCCCGATCTCCAGGTAGTTCCGGGGCTTGTACACACTGTGCAGGTGACGCAGAAAACTGTGACGGTCCACCTTGTGGGGCCCTTCGCTGGGAATCAACTTTATTGATTCCCAGCGAAGTTAGCGGGTCGGCAACCCGTCGGTAAACATCTACCGGCGGGTAGCGTCGGGCGTGTCGCCCGCCGGGCGCTCCGCGGCGAGCAGCTTCGGGAACGCCTCGGCGAGCGCCTGACGCCAGTCGCGAAGGGGTTCGATTCCGGCGCTCCGGAGCCCGTCGTGCCCGAGGACGCTGTACGCCGGGCGGGGGGCCGGACGCACGAACGCCTCGCTCGTGGTCGGGCGGACCCGCTCCGGGTCGGCGCCCAGCAGACGGAAGATCTCCCGGGTCAGCCCGAACCAGGTGGTCTCGCCGGAGCTGGTGCCGTGGTGCACGCCCGGCGGCACAGTCCCCTCCAGGCCGCCCCGGCCGATGCGCACCAGCAGATCCGCCAGGTCCGCGCTCCAGGTCGGCTGGCCGCGCTGGTCGTCGACCACGTCCAGGGTCTCGCGCTGCGACTCCAGGCGGATCATGGTGCGGACGAAGTTGCCGCCGCCCTCACCGTAGAGCCAGGCCGTGCGGACGACGTACCCCGACTCGGGCAGCAGCTCCAGCACCGCCCGCTCCCCCGCCTCCTTGGTGCGCCCGTAGGCGCTCCGGGGGGCGGTCGGCGCGTCCTCCGCGTAGGGCGTCTCCGCGTCGCCGGCGAAGACATAGTCGGTGGAGACGTGCACCAGGACGGCGCCGGCCTCCTTGCACGCCTCGGCGAGGACCCGGGGGCCGGTCGCGTTGACCGCGTGGGCGGCCGCCTCCTCGGTCTCGGCGCCGTCCACGTCCGTCCAGGCCGCGCAGTTGACCACCACGGCCGGGCGGTGCTCCGCCAGGGTCCCGTGCACCGACTCGGGGTCGGTGATGTCGAGCGCGGCACGCGCCGGGGCGACGGCCTCGATCCCGTCCGCCGCCAGCCGGGCGCGCACATCGCGGGCGAGCATGCCGCCCCCGCCGGTCACCAGCCAGGTGCTCACAGGGCGGCACGCTCCTTCAGCGGCTCCCACCAGGCACGGTTCTCGCGGTACCAGGCGACCGTCTCGGCGAGGCCGGTCGCGAAGTCCTTGCGGGGCTCGTAGCCCAGCTCCTCGCGGATCTTGGTGCAGTCCACGGAGTAGCGGCGGTCGTGGCCCTTGCGGTCGGTGACGTACTCGACGCTGGTGTCCCAGTCGGCGCCGCACGCCTCCAGCAGCAGGCCGGTGAGCTCCTTGTTGGACAGCTCGGTGCCGCCGCCGATGTTGTAGACCTCGCCGGCGCGGCCCCTGGTGCGCACCAGCTCGATGCCCTGGACGTGGTCGTCGATGTGCAGCCAGTCGCGGACGTTGCCGCCGTCGCCGTACAGCGGGACCTTCTTGCCGTCCAGCAGGTTGGTGATGAACAGCGGGATGACCTTCTCCGGGAAGTGGTGGTGCCCGTAGTTGTTGGAGCACCGGGTGACCCGGACGTCGAGGCCGTGCGTGCGGTGGTACGACAGCGCGATCAGGTCGCTGGACGCCTTGGCCGAGGAGTACGGCGAGTTGGGCTGCAGCGGGTGGGTCTCGGGCCAGGAGCCCTCGTCGATCGAGCCGTAGACCTCGTCGGTGGAGATGTGCACGAAGGTCTTTATGCCGGCCCGGTGGGCGGCGTCGATCAGGGTGTGGGTGCCCACGACGTTGGTGCGGACGAACTCGGCGCCGCCGTCGATGGAGCGGTCCACATGGGACTCGGCGGCGAAGTGGACGACCTGGTCGTGCTCGGCCATCAGCTTGCCGACCAGCTCCGGGTCGCAGATGTCGCCCTGCACGAAGGCGAAGCCCTCGTGGTCGCGGACCTCGTCCAGGTTGGCCGGGTTGCCCGCGTAGGTGAGCTTGTCCAGGACCGTGACGGACACGTCGCCGGGGCCCTGGGGGCCGAGGACCGTGCGGACGTAGTGCGAGCCGATGAAGCCGGCGCCGCCGGTCACGAGGATCTTGGTGGTCATGAGGAGATCTGCACCTTGCTGTGGTCGCCGAGGACGAGTCGGTGGGCGGACGGGTTGCGGGGGGCCGGGGTGACCTCGACGTCACGCCCGATCAGGGAGGCCTCCACCCGGCGGACACCGGTGACGGAGGCGCCGCGCAGGACGATCGAGTACTCGATCTCGCTGTCCTCGATGCGGCAGCCCTCCGAGACGGAGGTGAACGGGCCCACATACGCGTCACTGATCACGGAGTCCGCGCCGATGATCACGGGGCCGACGATCCGGCTCCCCGTGATCCGGGCCCCGGCCTCGATCCGGACGCGCCCGATGATCTCGCTGTCCCCGTCGACCGTGCCCTCGTTGACCGGCTCGACGCTCTCCAGGACGGACCGGTTGACCTCCAGCATGTCGGTGACGTTGCCGGTGTCCTTCCAGTAGCCGTGGATCGTGGTCGAGCGGACGTCGCGCCGCTGGTCGATCAGCCACTGGATGGCGTGGGTGATCTCCAGCTCGCCGCGCCAGGACGGCTCGATGGACCGGACCGCCTCGTGTATGGCCGAGGTGAACAGGTAGACGCCGACGAGGGCCAGGTCGCTCTTGGGCTCCTTCGGCTTCTCCTCCAGGCCCACGACCCGTCCCGCGTCGTCCAGTTCGGCGACACCGAAGGAGGTGGGGTTGGGCACCCGGGTCAGCAGGATCTGCGCGTCGGGGCGTTCGGCGCGGAACTCGTCGACGAGACCGGTGATGCCGCCGACGATGAAGTTGTCGCCGAGGTACATCACGAAGTCGTCGTCGGCCAGGAACTCACGGGCGATGATCACCGCGTGCGCGAGGCCCAGCGGCTTGTCCTGCGGGATGTAGGTGACCTTGACGCCGAACTGCGAACCGTCGCCGACGGCTTCGCGGATCTCGTCGGCGGTGTCACCGACGATGACACCGACCTCGGTGATCCCGGCTTCGGCGATGGCCTCCAGGCCGTAGAAGAGCACCGGCTTATTGGCAACGGGCACCAACTGCTTGGCGGACGTGTGCGTGATCGGACGCAGCCGAGTGCCCGCTCCCCCGGAAAGTACGAGTGCCTTCACTGCCCCTGCCCCAAAGTTTCGAAAGTATTTCCAGAGCTCTTACCGCTCCAGCACATCTGATGTTACCTATCCTTCCGGGTCAGCCCGGCCGGTCGCCGGGCCGCTCGCCGCCGCAGCCGGCCGGCCTCCCGGCGGGCCCGTCGCAGGATTCTTCCCGGCAACGGGCCGGGGACGCCCGGTGTCACCCGGCGGTCACCCGACCAGTCCGGGACCGTCACCTCGTACACCGAGAGCGGCAGGCCCGAGGCCCGGTCGCGGAAGTGCGGATACGCGAGCCGGGTGCGGCCGGTGAGCCGTCCGCGCACCACCTCGGGCACCGAGCCCGCGGCGGTGAACTCCAGCATGTCGCGCAGGAGATCCAGCCGCCCGCGCGCCACGCACTCCAGCACCAACCGCTCACCCACCTTGATGCGCCTGGCGACGCCGCGGTTCCAGTGCGGGCCGGTCATCGCCCCGGCGAGGCGCAGTCTCTCCCGCTGCTCCGCCTCCGGCCGGCCCAGCAGCGCGGGCCCGAACTGCTGGAGCAGCCCGACCGTGAACGGACGCACCATCAGCTGGTCCCGGCGCGGGCCGGGCGGCACCAGACGGGCGATCAGCTCGGCGAGGGCGGTCAGCGCGGCGAAGCGGTCCCGGTGGTCGCCCCGCCGGGTCGCGTGCTTGCCGTCCTCGCGGCCCACCAGGTAGTAGCAGTCGTAGTCCGCGACCACGGAGACGCCCGCGCCCCGCAGATACGCCTCCATGGTGAAGAGGGAGTCCTCGCCGGTGGCGAGTGCCTCGTCGAAGGTGAGGCCGGTGCGCACCAGGAGTTCGCGGCGGAAGAGCTTCTGGGCGCTGAGCGCGAAGATGATCCGCGAGGTGCAGACGTCCGCGTGCTCCAGGGTCCGGCTGAACATCGAGCGGGGCACCCCGCGCCCGCGGCCGGCCATCCTGCCGAGGACGACGTCGGTCCCGGCGCGGTCGGCCATCGCCACCATACGCTCCAGGGCCTCGTCGCCGAGGTAGTCGTCCGCGTCGAGGAAGAAGACGTAGCGCCCGCGGGCGCGGGCCAGGCCGGTGTTGCGGGGGCCGCTGGGGCCACCGGAGTTGGGCTGGTGGACGACGGTGGTGGGCACCTTCGTCCGGGCGGCGAACTCGTCCAGGTACTCGGCCGTGCCGTCGGTCGCGCCGTCGTCGACGGCGACGAGCTCGATGCGGTCGGCGCCCAGGGTCTGCGACTCCACCGATTCCAGGCAGCGGATCAGGTAGGGCATGGCCTCATAGGCGCCGACGACCACGCTCACGTCGGGTACCGCGTCGTCCTTCATATGCCTACAAGACAATCCGGCGGACGAAAGGTTGCCCCCGACGCTCCGTCGGACGGGCGACGGCCCACCCGAATCGCCCACAGGGTGCGTACGAACGGCCGGTGGCCCGGCCCCCTGGATCTCACCGAGGGGGCCGGGCCACCGGCCGTGCCGCGTCCTGCGGCGTAAGACTTCCGGGCGTCAGGGCTCCCGGACGTCAGGGCTCCCGGACGTCAGGGCTTCCGGGCGTCAGGCGACGGCCGAGTCGTCCAGCCCCGGCGCCTGCTCCGGCTCCGCGAGGCGCTGCTGCACCCCGGCGTTGCGGGCCTCCGCCTTGGCCGTCAGCGTCTGCACCGCCGCCTCGAACTGCTCGATGGAGGTGGGCTCGTCGGGACCGAGCAGGTACTCCTTGAGTTCGGCGCGGGCCTCGGCGCGCGGGTCGGCGGCCCGGTCGGTCACGGCGGTGAGCAACTCGTCCAGCTCCGCCGCGCTGTTGGAGAGGATCACCGCGGCGCGCACGGCGGTGTTCTGCCGCTTGAACTCGGCCTCGCCCAGGGCCGCGGAGTCGGTCACCGCGTACGGCTTGCCGCTGGCGATGAAGTCCGAGACCACGCTGGAGATGTCCGAGACCATGCCGTCCGACTCGTTGAAGCAGTCGTACAGCCGGGGCTCGGGGCCGGTGACGGTCTTGTGCTCCCACCAGCCGAAGGAGCGCCAGTACGCGGCGTTCCACTCCTCCTTGAGCTTCGCGGTCTCCGCCTCGCGCACCGGGTCGGCGACCGAGTCGCGGGACTCCTCGGCCTCGTCCCGGCCGGTGCGGGTGCTGCCGGACAGCTCGGCGAGGCGGGCCTCGATCCGCTGGAGCTCGGCGCGCGCGGCGGCCTGGGCACCGGCGTGCGCGGTGGCCTCCTGGACCCAGCGCGGCTCACGGGCGCGCTCGGCGGCGGCCTGCTCGATCATCGCGGTGATCCGCAGGTGGACGGCCTTGGCGCGCGGGTCGCGGGTACCGGTGAAGGGGTGCGGCTTGTAGATCACCCGCACCGGGTCGGCCGCGGTGAGCAGCCGGCGGACGATGTTCTCGCCGGCCAGCAGCAGGGAGGTGTTGCCGGGGTTGTCGTCCCAGCCCTCCCAGGTGGGGGCGTAGAGCACGGTCGGGACCGGGTGCAGCGGACGGCCGGTCCAGGTCTTGATCGGGGCGAGCTGCGGACGCCCCACCTCGACGATGTCCTCGCCGCGCACGCCGACGTCGGCCAGCGCGTACCGGTCGCGGCCGGCCCGGCCGGCGGTCCACACCTCGTCGTACGCCTTGCTGAACGGGTTGACGCTGGCGAGCTTGTCGCTGTCGCCGTGGCCGATGAAGACGTGCTTCATGGTCGGCACCCGCAGCAGGTGGATGTTCTTGCCCACGTTCGCCGCGTACAGGGCGACCCGCACGGACGACAGGTCCAGGTTCATCAGGTGCACACCGCCGGGGACGCAGAGCACCGGGACCGAGGTGTTGCCGAGCTGGGGGACGATGTTGCGCTCGCGCAGCAGGATCAGCGGCCGGCCGCCGAGCTGCGCCATGGTCTCCAGCCACATGTTGACCTGGTAGGCCGAGTCCTTGGAGCCGGAGAAGTACAGCAGCACGGTCGGCCGGTACTCGCGCAGCCAGGTGTCGACGCCGTCGAGGACCTTCTGCTGCGAGACGGGCAGCGCGGCCGGGCGCAGCTTCGGGAGCAGCACGGCGAGGTACCCGATCGCCAGGGCCAGGGTCAGGGCGAGCCCGGCGTAGGCGAAGAGGTTCACATCGGTCAGCAGCGCGATCAGCACACCGACGAAGGAGAAGACGTCGAGGTGGAGCATCTTCTCGGCGCTGCGGTTGATCAGACCGGGCCGGGGGGCGTCGGGAATCCGCAGGTGGGAGAGGTCGATATTGCGGGTGACCACGGGCAGCCGGCGCCGCAGGCGCAGCAGGGTGACCATGGCGCCGTGCGGTGCCTGGAGTCCGTAGAAGCCGAGGAGGCAGGCGACCGTCACATAGAAGAGCGGCTCCTCCGCGTATCCCATGCGGGCCAGCAGCAGTACCAGGAGCAGCTGGCGCACCAGGAAGCGGATCGACAGCCCCGCGCGGACCTTGGCCAGCCGGTTGACCAGGTAGCTGGACTTCTGGTGCAGGTAGGTATCGGCGAGATAGGTCACCGCGGCGGCCGCCGCGAAGAACCAGACGCTGGGGATTATCGCCGCGAGCATGACGCACGGGAACCCGAGCACCAGGAGGACGGCCGCGGCCAGCTCGGGTCCGCTGCCCACGCGAGCCATGCGAATGGCTTTCGAAATCACGAAGAACCTGCTTCAGGGGGTGCCGACTGTTTGTGCCTTGCGGATGTGCTCTGCGGAGGAGGCGTGAAGACCGGGCTCCACAGACTCGGGCCTCTGCGGTGCGCTGAACAGCGACTGCAGAGGCCCGAATGTTCGAATGTCAAGAAGTATTACACATCTTCCTGACGGTCCAGGACGGATGCGAGGGCCTGCTCGAAGCCGGACGCCTCGGAGGCGCCGCGGGTCGGGTCCTGCTGCCGGACGTCGATGACATGGCCGGTCAGCTCGGAGAGCAGCACGTCGAGCGAGGTCCGGGCCACGGCCTCGGACGACAGCAGGGAGCCGGCCGGCTCGGTGCCGAACGCCTTGGTGCGCATCGGGGTGGCGGTGCGCTCCGGGTTGACGCAGTTGACGCGGATGCCGTCGCCGGCCCACTCGTCCGCCAGGGCCTGGGTGAGATTCACCATGGCGGCCTTGGTGGAGGAGTACAGGCTGTACTCGGCGCGGCCGCGGGTGTAGCTGCTGGAGGTGTAGAGCAGCAGCTGGCCCTTGGTCTCCGCCAGGTACTTGTGCGAGGCGCGCGCGATCTGCACCGGCGCCAGGTAGTTGACGTTCAGCGCTTCCTGGATCGTCGTGTTGTCCGTCTCGGCCAGCTTGCCGATCCGCAGCACGCCCGCGGTGTTGATCACGTAGTCGATTCGGCCCGTCTCGGCGTACGCCTTGGACAGGGCGTCGTCGACGTGCTCCGGGTTCTCCACGTGGGTGCCGGTGGTGGACCGGCCCAGCGCGTAGACCTTGGCGCCGTAGGACTCGGCGAGCTGCGCGATGTCCGCGCCGATGCCGTAGGAGCCGCCGAAGACGACCAGGGTCTTGTCGGCGAGCAGCTCGCGGTAGGCCGCCTCGTCGCCCGGGCCGGGGGCCGCGGTGGAGGCGAGCTGGAAGAGCTTGTCGGCGATGAAGACGTCGACCGGCTGCGTGACCTTCATGTTGTACTCGTCGCCCGCGACGACGTAGATCGGCACGTCCGGCAGGTACTTCAGGACCACCGAGCAGTCGTCGGTCGCCTGGAAGTTCGGGTCGCCGGCCGCGACCTCGTAGGCCCGGCGGATGGTGGAGAGCTTGAACGCCTGCGGGGTCTGGCCGCGGCGCAGCCGGGAGCGGTCCGGCACATCGGTGATGAACTCGCCGTCCTCGCCGTGGGTGCGGGTCACGATGATCGTGTCCGCGGACGGGATGGCGACGTCCACCGCCTGGTAGCGCTCCAGGGCGTCCACGCAGTCGCGGATCACGCGGGCGGAGAGCAGCGGGCGCACGGCGTCGTGGAAGAGGACGTTGCGGTCCTCGCCCTCGGCCAGGCCCTCGCCGAGGGCGGCGATGGCGCGCTCGGTGGTCTCGTTGCGGGTGGAGCCGCCCTCGATGACCTTGACGACCTTGGTCAGCCCCGCCTTGGCGACGATCTTCTCGACGTCCGGCACATAGCCCGGCGCCATCAGCACGATGACGTCGTCGATGGAGTCCGCCTGCTCGAAGATGGCCAGGGTGTGCTCGATGACCGCCTTGCCGGCGATCTTCAGCAGCTGCTTGGGGATCGACAGGCCCACGCGCTGGCCGGTGCCGCCGGCGAGCACGACTGCTGTGGTTCGGGGTTTGGCTATGGGCAGCACAGACACGGACGACCTACCTTGCGAGGGCTGGGGGACGAAACCGATGGTTGCACTCTCCGTTACCGCACCGCAAGGCGGGTGACGCCCTGCTCACGGAGGGCGGAAACCTGCTGTTCACCGGGTGATCAGGGACGTTGGAGAAACCGCACGGCAATCCGCGAGTGACCGACACCACACACATGAGTGGCATGAACCACTCATGAGCGGGACATGGGCGTGTCGCTGCCGTCACGGACCGCCGCGACCGGGCCCGCGCGGGCCCGCTACAGGTCCACCACATTGAGGGCGACATCGTTGGAGACCGTGTAGTAGACGCGGACGCGGACCTTCTTCCGCGGCCGCCGCAGCACGCGCTTGGCCAGGTCCCGGGCGAGGCTCCCCTGCCGCCGCTTGGGCGTCACCGAGTGCGGGAAGACGAAGATCCGCTGCTTGGCCACCACATCGTCCAGGACCCGGCCGATCCTGACCGGGTCGGCGCCGGGCGCGTACCGCAGGAAGGCGTCCCACACATCGTGGGGGGTGGTCTGGGAGGCGGCGAGCACGGTCTGCACGAAGGAGAAGCGGAAGCCCCGCTCCCCGGCCCGCTCGCCGCGGAAGGTGATCTGGTCGGCGGGCCGGCCGCGTCTGCGCAGCACCAGCACCGGGGTCCCGGACACCGTCGCCGACCCCAGAACGCTGCCCGAAAGAGTGACCCGCGCACCGTCGACCTGGACGTCCGCGGCCTCCGCGTGCACCTCGCGGTTCCAGGCGCGCAGCATCAGCGCCCCGCCCTTCGCCTTGTCCTCGTACGGCACCAGGTTGCGCACCGGGTCCCCCGGCGCCCGCCGCTCGGCAGCGTGCAGGGCCCCGCGCTGGTCGACCACCCGGGCCGCGACCCGGCCCCGGACACCCGAGCCGGCCAGCTCCACGAAGACGTTCCACACGCCCTCGGGCAGCGCCTCCCCGGCCGGGACGCGGGCCGTGCCCGCCTCGTCCACCTCGTACGTCCGCACCTCGGTCCGGGCCCCGGTGCGCGTGCACACCAGGCGGGCGCCGCGCTCCACCCCGGCGGGCAGCGGGGCGACCAGGGTCACCGACACCGAGCCGTCCGCGGCGACCGCGCAGTCCGCGACCGGGGACACCCCGGGGACGTGCGCCCGCTGGGCGGCGTCGGCGGCCAGCTCGTCGAAGAGGGCCTCGTACTGCTTGGTGACCACCCCCGGGTCGAAGCGGCGGGAGCTGCGCACCGCGGCGGCGGCCATGGAACGGCGCAGGTCCTCGTCCTCGATCAGCCGCAGCAGCGCCCCGGCCACCGCGTCGGTGTCCCCGACCGGGACGAGCAGTCCGTCGACTCCGTCCTCGATGATCTCCCGGGGCCCGTAGTCGCAGTCGGTGCTCACCATCGGCACCCCGCAGCGCATCGCCTCGACCAGGGTCATGCCGAAGGACTCGTGGCGGGAGGTGGAGGCCGCGATCGCGCCCTTGGCCCACTCGGGCTCGATCGGCGCGTGCGGGCCCATCAGATGGATCTCGTTGTAGAGGCCCAGCGCCTCGATCCGGGACCGCAGCCGGTCGCGCTGGTCCCCGGAGCCGTAGATGCGCAGCGACCAGTCCGGGTGCACGGCGACGACCTTGGCGAAGGCCTCGATCAGCACCTCGTACTGCTTCTCCGAGGCCAGCCGCCCGGCCGCGACCACGGTCCTCCCGGTGCCGTCGGAGGGCGGCACGGAGGGCTCCGGGACACTGTTGGGGATCGACAGGACCCGGGTCGTGGGCAGGGGGATCTTCTCCCGCCAGACCCGCGCGTCGCCCTCGGAGACGGTCACGAACGCGTCCACGGCGTCCAGGTGCTCGTACATCTGCTCGCGCAACGCGGCCTTGTGGTGGTTGTGCGTCATGTGCTCCTGGCCGATGCGCACCGCGGTGGCCGGGGCGAACTGCGCGACGTACGCGACGAGGCCGGGGCGGGTGCCGATGACGACGTCCGCGTCCGACTCCGCGTAGTGCGCGCGGACGCGGTCGTCGACGAGGCGGCTGTACTCCTTGTAGCGGGCCTCCGCCCGGGGGAAGGCCGCGGCCGGCTCGGAGAAGCGCGGCTCCTCGCGGTCGGCGCTGCCCGGCCGGGTGTCCACCAGCGGGACCACGGTCAGCCGCGGGTCCAGCGCGAACGCGAAGTCGTCGCGGTGCCGGAAGACCGACACGATCTCCACCTCGTGGCGGTTGGCCAGCTCCTCCGCGAGGTTCAGCGTCGTACGGATGGTCCCCCCGATCCCGTAGACGGTGTGGATGAGGAAGGAGATCTTCATCGGTGCTCCCGGCTCGATGCTGCTCCAGGGACCGGACGGGCGACCCGTCACCCGCCGGCACTGGTTCTCGTGACGAGGCGGGACGTCGGCACGCCAGGGCACGATATGGTCGACCATGAGCGATCGGCCTCGATTGCATGCATACCAGGTGAACTTCCCGCCTTCATCCGGGTGAGACGGGCGCACCGGGCGCACGGTTGCCCTCAGCGACGGAAAACGGCCGGATCCGGCCCCCTCGCAGAGGCTGGATCCGGCCGGTCCCTCGGCGGGGAGGGATGCCGCTGCGCACCGGGGCCGGGGCCCCGGGCGGCGCGTCGAACGGGCCCGGCGGAGCGCCGGGCAGCGGTCAGAAGGGCTCGAAGCCGTCGAACTCGCGCTGGGCGTCGTCCCGCTCCGCGTCCCGGTCGCGGCGGCGCTGCGCCGCAGGTCGCGGGGCCTCGAACCGGTGGTCCTCACCGCGGCGGCCGAGCATCTCGGCGCCCGCCATGACGGTCGGCTCCCAGTCGAAGACCACGGCGTCGTCCTCGGGGCCGATGGCGACGCCGTCGCCCGCGCGGGCACCCGCCTTCATCAGCTGCTCCTCGACGCCGAGGCGGGCCAGCCGGTCCGCGAGGTAGCCGACGGCCTCGTCGTTGTTGAAGTCCGTCTGACGCACCCAGCGCTCCGGCTTCTCTCCCCGAACGCGGTACAGGCCGTCCTCCTCCGGGGTGACGGTGAACCCGGCGTCGTCCACCGCCTTGGGGCGGATGACGACCCGGGTCGCCTCCTCGACCGGCTTGGCGGCACGGGCCTCGGCCACGATCTCGGCGAGGGCGAAGGACAGCTCCTTCAGCCCCTTGTGGGCGACCGCGGAGACCTCGAAGACACGGTGGCCGCGGGCCTCCAGGTCCGGGCGGATCAGATCGGCGAGGTCCTGGCCGTCGGGGACGTCGATCTTGTTGAGGACCACGATCCGCGGCCGGTCCTCCAGACCGCCGTACTGCCGCAGCTCCTCCTCGATGACGTCGAGGTCGGAGACCGGGTCCCGCTCGGACTCCGGCGTCGCGGTGTCCAGCACATGCACCAGCACCGAGCAGCGCTCCACGTGCCGCAGGAACTCCAGGCCCAGCCCGCGGCCCTGGCTGGCGCCGGGGATCAGGCCGGGGACGTCGGCGATCGTGTAGACGGTGGAACCCGCCGTCACCACACCGAGGTTGGGCACCAGGGTGGTGAACGGGTAGTCCGCGATCTTCGGCTTGGCGGCGCTGAGGACCGAGATCAGGGAGGACTTCCCGGCGCTCGGGTAGCCGACCAGCGCGACGTCGGCGACGGTCTTCAGCTCCAGCACGATGTCGCCGGAGCGGCCGGGCTCGCCGAGCAGGGCGAAGCCGGGCGCCTTGCGGCGGGCGGAGGCGAGGGCCGCGTTGCCGAGGCCGCCGCGGCCGCCCTCGGCGGCGATGTAGGTGGTGCCGTGGCCCACGAGGTCGGCGAGGACGTCGCCCTTGCCGTCGAGGACCACGGTGCCGTCCGGGACCGGCAGGACCAGGTCCTGGCCGTCCTTGCCGGAGCGGTTGCCGCCCTCGCCGGGCCGGCCGTTGGTGGCCTTGCGGTGGGGGCTGTGGTGGTAGTCCAGCAGCGTGGTCACGGACTGGTCGACGACGAGGATCACATCGCCGCCGCGCCCGCCGTTGCCGCCGTCCGGTCCGCCGAGCGGCTTGAACTTCTCCCGGTGCACGGAGGCACAGCCGTGGCCTCCGTTACCCGCGGCGACATGCAGCTCGACGCGGTCCACGAAGGTGGTCATGGGGGTGCCTCCAGTGAAGGGTGGGGTGGTGCGGAACGACTACGGGACTGACGACTACGGGACTACGAGGGGAAATGTCTGTCTCTCAACACGCGAAGGGCGGACCCGCTTCCCGTCCGGGAAGTGAGGTCCGCCCCTCGTGAGGAACCGGTCAGGCGACCGGAACGACGTTCACGACCTTGCGGCCGCGGTGGGTGCCGAACTCCACGGCGCCCGGCTGCAGCGCGAACAGCGTGTCGTCGCCGCCACGGCCGACGCCCGCGCCGGGGTGGAAGTGGGTGCCACGCTGGCGGACCAGGATCTCACCGGCGTTGACGACCTGACCGCCGAAGCGCTTCACGCCGAGCCGCTGAGCGTTGGAGTCGCGACCGTTCCGGGTGGACGATGCGCCCTTCTTGTGTGCCATCTCTCCTCAGTCCCTTACTTCGCAGCCGTGGGGATGCCGGTGACCTTGATCGCCGTGTACTGCTGGCGGTGACCCTGGCGGCGGCGGTAGCCGGTCTTGTTCTTGTAGCGAAGGATGTCGATCTTCGCGCCCTTGTGGTGGTCGACGACCTCGGCCGTGACCTTGATGCCGTCCAGCACCCACGGGTCGCTGGTGACGGCGTCCCCGTCGACAACGAGCAGGGTCGAGAGCTCGACCGTGTCGCCGACCTTGGCGGTGGAAATCTTGTCAACTTCGACGATGTCGCCGACAGCAACCTTGTGCTGGCGACCACCGCTGCGCACGATGGCGTACACGCGGATCTCTCTCTCGCTCGATACGGAACTCCTGATGCCAGCCGCTCACACGGGCCGGAGCCCGGGATGATCCGGAAACGGACGAGCGGCCTCTCCCGGGAACCGGGAGGGAGTTGCTCAGGAGTGGGCGCGCATAGGGAAACACGCCGAGGGTCAAGGTTACGGGCCGCTGCTCAGGGGGTCAAACCGAGGTCCTCACGGCCCCGGCCCCCGACCGGCGGGAGCACCCGCGCGGCCGCGACCCCCGGCCCGGCGGGCAGACGCGTGTGCGGCCCGCGCCCGGTGACCGGGGGCGGGCCGCACACCTGTGACGGTGCTACGCGTCGGAGGTGCTCGCCGTGACCTCCGGTGCCGGCGACTGCTCGGCGGCCGAGGTCTTCTTGGCCGTCTTCTTCGCGGTCGACTTCTTGGCCGTCGTCTTCTTGGCGGCGGTCTTCTTGGCCGCGGCCTTCTTCGCGGTGGCCTTCTTGGCGGTCTTGCGGACCGCCTTCTTGGCCGCGGGCGCCTCGGCACCCTCGTCCGCCCCGGCCGTCTCCGGCTGCGCCTCGGTGCCGGACGGCTGCGCGGCGGCGACCACGACGACCGCGGCCTCCTCCGCGCCCGAGGGCGACCCCGCCGGGGCGGTGACCTTGCGGGTCACCCGGCGACGGGCGCGCGGCGGGGCGACCGGGGTCTCCTCGGCGACCGGCTCCGGCTCGGCCGCCGCAGGGGCGGCCGGTGCCTCGGCGGGCTCGGACTCCACGACCGTCGTCTCCACCACGGTCGGCTCGGCGGCGGCCGGGGGTCCGGCCGGGGCCGAGGCGGCGCGGGTCGCCCGGCGGCGGGTACGGCCCTTGGGGGCCTGCTCCTCCACGGGCGCCTCGGACGCGGTCTCCGGCGCGGCCGGGGCCGCGACGGCCTCGGGCTCGACGGGACCGGGCCGCTCGGGCTCGGGCTGTGCGGTCACCACGGCCTCGGCGGCCGGCGCGGACTCCGCCGCCTTCGGCGCACCCGCGGGCGCGCTCGCCCTGCGGGAGGCCCGCCGGCGACCGCGACCGCGGGTGGCCGCGGCCTCCGCCTCGGCGGCGCTGCTGTACAGCTCCTCGTCCGGGGTGAACTCCGGCTCCGGCAGGGCCGCCGGGGCCGCGGCCTCGGCCGCCACCTCCGCCTCGGTCTCCGCCCGCTCCTCGGCCGGGGCGGCCTGGGCCGGGGCCTCGTGCTCGTGGGTGTGCTGCTCATGGGTGTGCTCGCCGGAACCGCCGCGGCCGCGCTTCTTGGAGCGCTTGCCGCCGCCCCCGCCACCGGTGCCCGAGGGCTGCTCCATGTGGACGATGACACCGCGGCCGTTGCAGTGGACGCAGGTCTCGGAGAAGGACTCCAGCAGCCCCTGGCCGACCCGCTTGCGGGTCATCTGCACCAGACCCAGCGAGGTCACCTCGGCGACCTGGTGCTTGGTCCGGTCCCGGCCCAGGCACTCCAGCAGCCGGCGCATCACCAGGTCCCGGTTGGACTCCAGGACCATGTCGATGAAGTCGACGACGACGATGCCGCCCAGGTCGCGCAGCCGGAGCTGGCGCACGATCTCCTCGGCCGCCTCCAGGTTGTTCCTGGTGACGGTCTCCTCCAGGTTGCCGCCCTGGCCGGTGAACTTGCCGGTGTTGACGTCGACCACGACCATCGCCTCGGTCTTGTCGATCACCAGCGAACCGCCGCTCGGCAGCCAGACCTTGCGGTCCAGGGCCTTCATCAGCTGCTCGTCGATCCGGTGGACCGCGAAGACGTCGACCTCGCTGGTCCACCGCTGGAGGCGGTCGACCAGGTCGGGCGCGACGTGCGAGACATAGCCGTGGATCGTCTCCCACGCCTCGTCACCGCTGACGACGACCTTGGAGAAGTCCTCGTTGAAGATGTCGCGGACGACCCGGACGGTCATGTCAGGCTCACCGTAGAGAAGGGTCGGGGCGTTGCCGCTCTTCGCCTTCTTCTTGATGTCCTCCCACTGCGACTGCAGACGCTCGACGTCACGGCGCAGCTCGTCCTCGCTCGCGCCCTCGGCCGCGGTGCGCACGATGACGCCCGCGTCCTCGGGGACGACCTTCTTGAGGATGGTCTTCAGCCGGGCGCGCTCGGTGTCCGGCAGCTTGCGGCTGATGCCTGTCATCGAGCCCTCGGGCACGTAGACCAGGTACCGGCCGGGCAGCGAGACCTGGCTGGTGAGGCGGGCGCCCTTGTGGCCGATCGGGTCCTTGGTCACCTGGACGAGGACGGACTGGCCGGACTTGAGGGCGGCCTCGATCCGGCGCGGCCCGTTCGCCATGCCGAGCGCCTCGAAGTTGACCTCACCGGCGTACAGGACGGCGTTGCGGCCCTTGCCGATGTCGACGAAGGCGGCCTCCATGGACGGCAGGACGTTCTGCACCTTGCCCAGGTAGACGTTGCCGACGTAGCTGGTGGCCTGCTCCTTGTTGACGTAGTGCTCCACGAGCACGTCGTCCTCGAGCACGCCGATCTGGGTGCGCTCGCCGCTCTGGCGGACCACCATGACGCGCTCGACGGCCTCGCGGCGCGCCAGGAACTCCGCCTCGGTGATGATCGGCACCCGGCGGCGGCCCTGCTCGCGGCCCTCGCGGCGGCGCTGCTTCTTCGCCTCCAGACGGGTCGAGCCCTTGATGGACTGGACCTCGTCGGAGGGCTCCTCCTTCTTGCGCGGCTCACGGACCTTGACGACCGTGCGCTCCGGGTCGTCGGCGCCGGTGCCGGACTCGCCGTCCGCGGGGCCGTCACCGCTGCGGCGGCGACGGCGACGGCGGCGCCGGCTGCTGGAGGTACCGGCGGCGGACGGGGTGCCGCCCTCCGACTCGTCCTCGTCCTCGTCGTCGGTGTCCTCGGACGCCTCGGCGCCCTCGGGGCCCTGCTCGTCGGCGGACTCGTCGCTCTCGGCGGCCTCGCCACGGCGACGGCGGCGGCCACCCCGGCGGCGGCGGCGCGAGGGGCGGTCCTCGTACTCGTCGGAGTCCTCGCCGGCCTCGGCGTCGGCCTGCTCGGGCTCGGTGTCCTCGTCGGTCCCGGCGCTCTCGTCGGAGGCGGGGGCGGCGGCGGCCGGGGCCTCGGCGGGCTCGGCGGCCTCACCACGGCGACGGCGGCGACGGCGACCGGTCTGCTCCTGCGCCGGGGCCTCGACGGCCTCGGCGGTCTCGGCGTCCTCGGGCTCGACCGCGGCGGCGGCAGCCGCGGCGGCCGTCTCCGGCGTCTGGAACATGGGCTCGGCGAAGACCGGGGCCTGGAAGGTGGGCACGGCGGCCCGGGTGGCGCGGCGGCCGCGGGCGGGCGCCTCCTCGGCGGGCGGCGCGGTGAACTCGGGCGAGGCGGCGCGGCGGCGGGTGCGGCCCCGCGTGGCGGCCTTCTCCGCGGCGGCGACCTCCGCCTCCTCGGCGGCGATCTGCTCGACGGCGTCCTCGGGCAGGCTCTCGCCCGCCTCGACGGCCTCGACGGCCTCCTCGTCCTCCTCGGCCTCGGTCACGGGGACCTCGGCGACGGCGGGGGAAGTGGCCTTACGGGTGGCCCGGCGACGGCCACGCGGCGCGGGCTCCTCGGCGGACTCGGCGGACTCGGCCTCGGGGGCCTCCTCGGCCTGGGGCGCACCGGCGGGCGCGGTCGCCTTACGAGTGGCGCGGCGACGCGTGCGGGGCGCGGGCGCCTCCTCGGCGGCCACCGGCTCGGCCGCAGGGGTCTCCGCCTTCGCGGCGGCGACCGGCTCGGCCTCGGCGGTCTCCGCGGCGGCGGCGGCCTCGGGCGCACCGGCCGGAGCCGTCGCCTTACGGGTCGCCCGACGACGCGTACGCGGCGCGGACGCCTCGGCAGCAGCGGCCTCGGCGGTCTCCGCGGCCGCGGTCTCGGCCGGCTCCGCCTGCCCGGCGGCCACCGCCTCGGGCGCACCGGCGGGCGCCGTCGCCTTGCGCGTCGCCCGACGACGCGTACGCGGCGCGGGTGCCTCTTCCGTGGTCACGGACTCGGTCTCCGCCTGGGCCGGGGCCTCCGCCGGAGCGGTGGGGGTCTCCACGACGGCCTCGCCCTCGGGCCCACCGGCCGGAGCCGTCGCCTTACGGGTGGCCCGGCGGCGGGTACGCGGGGCGGGCGCCTCGACGACCTCGGCGGTGCCGGAGCGGTCCGCCGTGGCCTCGGCCGCGGCGACGCGTTCGGCGGTCCCGGCGGCCTCCGCGGGAGCCGCGGTCTCGCCCCCGGCCGGCGGGCCCGCGGGACGCGAGGCCGCCCGGCGCCTGCGGCGCGGCGGCAGCGTGTCGCTGGGGCTGTTGTGATCTTCGTTCTGCGATCCGGCAGTGCCGGACTCGTTCGGCTGTTCGAGCATGCGGGCGTTTCTCCCGTCGCGCTCCCGGGCGCCGCGCCTGATCCGGTCCGGTGCGGCCGCGTGATGAGCGCGATGCCGCCGTCCGGGGCGCGGGCGCCGCACGGGAGCTGATGTCTGGCTCGCCGGTTCCGTACGCGATGTACGCACGGCCTGGCGAAAGTCTTCTGTGTCCCTTGCGCGGCCCGACCCAGGTGGCTCCCGAGTACGAGAGCCGCGCTACGACGACCGTCCTTACGCGGCGGGACCTTCCGGCGCCGTCGCAGAGGCGGTCCCGGCGGCCGTGGGTGGAGCGGCCGGGGCTGCCTCGCGGTCGGGCGCGAGCGGGTCGGTCACCGTGCCGGACTCCTCGTCGAAGAGCCCCTGCGCCAGCCTGGTCACCGCTGCGGGGACCGGCGGCGCCAGGTCGGCCACAGCTCGGAGACCGGACAGGACGTCGTCGGGTCGCACGGCAGGTGCTACGTGCCGAACAACCAGCCGCAGTATCGCACAGGGCCCGTCCACCGGCCTATCAGCCTGTGGACGAGCCGCCTGAAGATCCGCGACGGCTCCCCGGGCGTCGAAGCTCCGTACGCCGTTTTTCGTCTTCCGGCTGACCTCTACGGTCTCGGCGGCGAGGAAGGCGGCGACGGCGCTCTCGGCGTCCTCGGGGGTGACGCCGTCCAGCCGCAGCTCCCACACGGAGGCGGTCAGCCGGTCGGCCAGGCCCGGGGTGCGGGCCTCCACGGCGTCGGTGATGTCGAGTCCGGTGGGCAGCGACTCGTCCAGCAGCGCGCGCAGCTTGTCCGGGTCGCGCGCCTCCGTGAGGGCGATCTCCAGGTACTCGGCCTCGCTGCCCGTACCGGTGGGTGCGGCATTGGCGTACGACACCTTGGGGTGCGGGGTGAAGCCCGCCGAGTACGCCATGGGCACCTCGGCACGCCTCAGGGCCCGCTCGAAGGCGCGCTGGAAGTCGCGGTGGCTGGTGAACCGGAGGCGGCCGCGCTTGGTGTAGCGCAGTCGGATGCGCTGTACCGCGGGTGCGGGCGGCGGTCCTTCGGGCTGTCGCTTGCCCAGGGGTTCTTCTCCTCGGTGCGGAGCGGGCGCGGGTGGCGCACCGCCCACGGCGTGCGGGTGTTCCCTCGCGGGCGGTCCCGGCTCCCGCCCCGCCGTGAAGTCCGGCGAGGGAGACTCGGGTCCGGCCGCCGCGCCGGGAACGGTCTGTGGTTGTGGTTGCGCTTCTCCCAGGTTACGCGCCCCGAACGGCGCGCCGGGGCGCGGCGGCGGCTACTTGACCACGGTCAGCGGCAGCAGCTTCTTGCCCGTCGGGCCGATCTGGATGCTGGTGTCCATCTGGGGGCAGACCCCGCAGTCGAAGCACGGCGTCCAGCGGCAGTCCTCGACCTCGACCTCGTCGAGGGCGTCCTGCCAGTCCTCCCAGAGCCAGTCCTTGTCCAGACCGGAGTCCAGGTGGTCCCAGGGCAGGACCTCCTCGTAGGTGCGCTCGCGGGTGGTGTACCAGGCGAGGTCGACGCCGAAGCCGGGGAGGACCTTGTCCGCGCAGGCCATCCAGCGGTCGTAGCTGAAGTGCTCGCGCCAGCCGTCGAAGCGGCCGCCGTCCTCGTACACCGCGCGGATGACCGCGCCGATCCGGCGGTCGCCGCGGGAGAGCAGGCCCTCGACGATGCCGGGCTTGCCGTCGTGGTAGCGGAAGCCGATGGAGCGGCCGTACTTCTTGTCGCCGCGGATCCTGTCGCGCAGCTTCGCCAGCCGCGCGTCCGTCTCCTCGGCCGAGAGCTGCGGGGCCCACTGGAACGGGGTGTGCGGCTTGGGCACGAAACCGCCGATGGAGACGGTGCAGCGGATGTCGTTGGAGCCGGAGACCTCGCGGCCCTTCTGGATGACGTTCATCGCCATGTCGGCGATCTGGAGGACGTCCTCGTCGGTCTCGGTCGGCAGGCCGCACATGAAGTACAGCTTCACCTGGCGCCAGCCGTTGCCGTACGCGGTGGCGACGGTCCGGATCAGGTCCTCCTCGGAGACCATCTTGTTGATGACCTTCCGCATCCGCTCCGAGCCGCCCTCGGGGGCGAAGGTGAGACCCGAGCGGCGGCCGTTGCGGGTCAGCTCGTTGGCCAGGTCCACGTTGAAGGCGTCGACCCGGGTGGAGGGCAGGGAGAGGCCCACCTTGTCCTCGGTGTACCGGTCCGCGAGGCCCTTGGCGATGTCGCCGATCTCGGAGTGGTCCGCGGAGGACAGCGACAGCAGGCCGACCTCCTCGAAGCCGGTCGCCTTGAGCCCCTTGTCCACCATCTCGCCGATGCCGGTGATGCTTCGCTCCCGCACGGGGCGCGTGATCATGCCGGCCTGGCAGAAGCGGCAGCCGCGGGTGCAGCCGCGGAAGATCTCGACGGACATCCGCTCGTGGACCGTCTCCGCGAGCGGGACCAGCGGCTGCTTGGGGTAGGGCCACTCGTCCAGGTCCATCACGGTGTGCTTGGAGACGCGCCACGGCACACCGGAGCGGTTGGGCACCACACGGCCGATCCGGCCGTCGGGCAGGTACTCCACGTCGTAGAACGCGGGGATGTAGACGCTGCCCGTCTTCGCGAGGCGCAGCAGCACCTCCTCGCGGCCGCCGGGCCGGCCCTCGGCCTTCCACTCGCGGATGATCCGGGTCATGTCGAGGACGGCCTGCTCGCCGTCGCCGATGATCGCCGCGTCGATGAACTCCGCGATCGGCTCGGGGTTGAAGGCCGCGTGGCCGCCGGCGAGCACGATCGGGTGGTCGACGGTGCGGTCCTTCGACTCCAGCGGGATGCCCGCGAGGTCGAGCGCGGTGAGCATGTTGGTGTAGCCCAGCTCGGTGGAGAAGCTCATCCCGAGCACGTCGAAGGCGCCGACCGGGCGGTGCGAGTCCACGGTGAACTGGGGGACCCGGTGCTCGCGCATCAGCTCCTCCAGGTCCGGCCACACGCTGTAGGTGCGCTCGGCGAGGACGCCCTCCTGCTCGTTGAGGACCTCGTAGAGGATCATGACGCCCTGGTTGGGCAGCCCGACCTCGTACGCGTCGGGGTACATGAGCGCCCAGCGGACGTCGCAGGACTCCCACGGCTTGACGGTGGAGTTCAGTTCACCGCCGACGTACTGAATGGGCTTCTGCACATGCGGGAGCAGAGCTTCGAGCTGCGGGAAGACCGACTCGGCAGACATCTGGAACCTTCGTGGAGCTGGCGGGGGCGACTCTCAAGCGTAACGCGAGTGGAGCAGCCCCCCGTACGCCTTCCGGCGAACCACCGGAAGGCGTACGGGCCGGGAACGGCCGGGCGCGGGTCAGGACCGCAGGGCCGCCCGCAGGTCCGGGTCCGCCGCCTTCGCCCACACCGCCGGGAGTTCCGCCTCCCGCTCGGCTGCGGCCGCCTGCTCGTGCCCGTAGAGGAGTCCCCAGGTGAACGCGGACTCCCCCGCCAGATGGGCCGCGACCGCGAGGTCCCGGGCCGCGTCCCGGGCGACCACGCTGTCCTGGTGGTCGCCGAGGACCTTCTGCACCGCCTTCATCCGCTTGCCGAACCGGCGCGCGGGCCGGCCGAGAGCGGGGGTGGCCGCCTCCGCCGCGTACCGGGCGCGCTTGGCCGCCTTGCGGGCGTCGTGCAGGGCGGTGTCCCGCTCCGGGCCCGGCGCCAGGGCGAGGGCGTGCTCGACCCGGCCGGACACCCGCCGGTACTCGCGCAGCACCGCGTCCGGGATCGCCGCGTCCGGGGCCTTGCCGGCGGCCTTGAGCAGGGGCGGGTCGGCGAGCAGCGCGTCGAGGGCGTCCAGCAGCCGCAGGCAGCGGTCGCTGTCCAGGGCGGCGAGCGCCACCGCCCGGGTGTCCTCGTCCCCGGCGGCGGCCCAGGCGGTGAGGCGTGCCTCGACCGGGCCGAGGACCAGGGTGGCGGGCAGTTCGGCGACCCGGTCCCGCAGGCGTGCGGCGAGGACCTCCTGGTCCCGGGCGGCGCCCAGTTCACCGGCGAGCCACTTGAGTTCGTCGATCAGCGGCTGGGTGGCCTCCCGGTCCAGGATCTTCCGGTAGGTGCGCAGGGCACTGCGCAGCCGGCGGGTGGCGACGCGCATCTGGTGGACGGCGTCGGGCAGATCGCGACGGACCCCGGGGTCGTGGGCGAGCAGCGCCTCGGTCTCCTCGCGGAGGTAGGCGGTGATGTGGTCGCCCGCGGTGCGGGGCTCGCCCGGTTCGGGGCGGGCGGCCGGGCCGCCGCCGGTCTCGTCGAGGGCGCGGGCGAGCTTGGACGGGGAGGCGGCGGCGCGCAGTCCGGCCTTGCGGAGCTTCTTGTCCGCGCCGTCGAGGAAGGCGGGGTCGGCGCCGTCCGCGAGTTCGATCTCGATCTCGTCCCACTGGGCGGTGCGCCCCTCGCCGTGCAGCCGTTCGGCGACGACCGCGTCCCGGCTCAGCTCCGCGAGGGCCGTGCCGTCCGCGTCGCGCAGCAGGCGCACCTCACGGGAGGAGAGCAGACGGACGACGGGCACCAGGGGCGCGCCGCGGGTGCGGGCCCGGACCAGGGCGGTGAGTTCGCCGGGCACCTCGTCGGAGAGGTCGGCGGTGATCTCGTCGCGCACGCCGGGGGCGACGGGGAGTTTGAGGTGCCAGCCGGCGTCCGCGCCGCCCGTCCTGCGGCGCAGGGTGATCCCGGACGCGGCGAGCCGCAGGTCCTCGGTGTCGTGGTAGACGGCGTCCAGTTCGGTGACGCCGTGCTCCTCGGCCTCGGCGACGCCGGGGATGCGGGTCAGGTCCGGGAGCCGGGTGTCGGGGGTGGCTTCGTACTTTCGCTCGATCTCGCGCTTGGTGTCCGCCATGCACCGAATCTAGTCGCCGCGGGGGCGGCGCGGCAGTGCGCGCGCCACCCCCGCGGCCGCTCAGGCGCTTATGGGTTTCTGCACCCGGATCGACTGGAGCAGCCCGACCGCGATCCAGACGGCGAACATGGAGGTGCCGCCGTAGGAGACGAACGGCAGGGGCAGCCCGGCGACCGGCATGATGCCCATCGCCATGCCGATGTTCTCGAAGGACTGGAACGCGAACCAGGCGATGATCCCGGCGGCGACGATCGTGCCGTACAGCTCGGTCGTCTCCCGGGCGATCCGGCAGGCGCGCCACATCACGATGCCGAGGAGGACCAGGATCAGCCCGGCGCCGACGAAGCCGAGTTCCTCACCGGCGACGGTGAAGATGAAGTCGGTCTGCTGCTCGGGCACGAACTGGCCGGTGGTCTGGTGGCCGTTGAAGAGCCCCGCCCCGTACAGCCCGCCCGAGCCGATCGCGATGCGCGCCTGGTTGGTGTTGTAGCCCACGCCCGCCGGGTCCAGCTCGGGGTTGGCGAAGGCGGCGAAGCGGTTGATCTGGTACTCGTCGAGCAGCCCGAGCGCGGCCACCAGGACCGCCCCGCCGACGCCCGCGCCGATCAGGCCGAGGATCCAGCGGTTGGAGGCGCCCGAGGCGAGCAGCACCCCCAGCACGATGACCGCCATCACCATGACCGAGCCCAGGTCGGGCATCAGCATGACGATGCCCATCGGCAGGATCGCGAAGGCCAGGGACTTGGCGACGGTGCGGTGGTCGGGGTGGAGCTGGTCACCGGCATCGACCCGGGCGGCGAGCATCATCGCCATGCCGAGGATGATCGTGATCTTCACGAACTCGGACGGCTGGAGGGACAGCCCGCCGATGACCAGCCAGGCGTGCGCGCCGTTGATCGTCGCGCCCAGCGGGGTGAGCACCAGCAGCACCAGGACGACGGAGAGCCCGTAGAGGACCGGGACCGCGCCGCGCAGGGTGCGGTGCCCGAGCCAGACCGTGCCGACCATCAGGGCGATCCCGATGCCGATGTTGAGGCTGTGCTTGATGAGGAAGCTGTACGGGTCGCCGTCGTTCAGCTCGGTGCGCCCGCGGGTCGCGGACCACACCAGCAGGGTGCCGATGACGGAGAGGGCCAGGGCCGAGACCATCAGCGGCCAGTCGAGCCGGCGCACGACCGAGTCGCGGGCACTGAGCCGGGTCCACAGACCGCCGCGGTCGGGGCAGTATCCGGAGACGGAGAAGCCGCCTGCGCCAGTCATCTCTAGTCCCTCCGTGCGGGGGGCGGTCCCGCGAGCGTTTCCAGTGCGGGGTCCTTCGGCTTCGGCGGCACATAGGGCCGGACCTCGGGTGCGACGACCGAGCCGTCCGGGGAGATCTTCGGCAGGGCCTTCTGCGGCTTGGGCAGCAGGGCGCGCTTCAGGTCCTGGTTGCCCTCCGCGTCCAGCCCGTACATCGCGTTGTAGATGTTGCGGACGGCCGGGCCGGAGGCGCCGGAGCCGGTGCCGCCCTGGGAGATCGTCATGACGACCGTGTAGTCGTCGGTGTAGGTGGCGAACCAGGAGGTGGTCTGCTTGCCGTAGACCTGCGCGGTACCGGTCTTGGCGCGCATCGGGATCTTGTCCTGGGGCCAGCCGCCGAACCGCCAGGCGGCGGTGCCGCCCGGGCCGACGACCGAGCGCAGGCCCTTGTCGAGGTCGGCGACGGTCTCCGCTCCTATCGGCAGCTTCCCGTGCGAGGAGGGCTTGATCTCGTCGATCCGCTTGCCGTCCGGGCTGATGACCGCCTTGCCGATGGTGGGGTTGAAGAGGGTGCCGCCGTTGCTGATGGCCGAGTAGGCGGTCGCCATCTGGATGGGGGTGACGAGGATGTCGCCCTGGCCGATGGAGAAGTTGATGCTGTCACCGGCCTTGAGCTGGTTGCCTTCGAGGCAGTTCTCGTAGGCGATCTGCTCGACGTAGGAGCCGCCCTTCTTGCCGTCCTTGCACCAGGCGTCCTTGTTGGCCTTCCAGAAGTTCTGCTTCCACTTCCGGTCCGGGATGCGGCCGGTGACCTCGTTGGGGAGGTCGACGCCGGTCTCGGAGCCGAAGCCGAAGTCGTGGGCGGTCCGGTAGAACCAGTCGTTGGTCTTCTTCTTCGGCTTGGTGCCGCCGTCGCGCTGCCACTCCTTGTGGCCGAGGGCGTAGAAGACGGTGTTGCAGGAGAACTTGAGGGCGTCCCCGAGGGTGATGGGGCCGTGTCCCTGGGACTCGAAGTTGGCGAAGCTGCGGCTGCCGAGCTGGTAGGAGCTGCTGCAGTTGTAGCGGTCGTTGAAGTCGTAGCCGGCCCGGACGGCGGCGCTCGCGGAGACCACCTTGAACACCGAGCCGGGGGCCGCCTGGCCCTGGATGACGCGGTTGAGCAGCGGGTAGTTGGAGCCCTTGCCGGTCATCTTCGCGTAGTCCTTGGCGGAGATGCCGCCGACCCAGGCGTTGGGGTCGTAGTCGGGCTGGGAGGCCATGGCCACGATCCGGCCGGTCTTCGACTCCATGACGACGACGGCCCCGGAGTCGGCCTCGTACGGCCGGCCGGTGATCTTGTCGACCTCCTTGCGGGCGGTCTTCATCGCCTGGTGCAGCTCAGCCTCGGCGACCGCCTGGACCCGGGCGTCGATGCTGGTGACCAGGTTGGAGCCGGGGACGCCCGGGTCCGACTCGGCCTGGCCCATGACCCGGCCGAGCTTGTCGACCTCGTAGGAGGTGACGCCCGCCTTGCCGCGCAGCTCCTTGTCGTAGGTGCGCTCCAGGCCGGAGCGGCCGACCTGGTCGGAGCGGAGATAGGGCGACTCGGAGTCCTTGGCCTTCTGGATCTCCTCGTCGGTGACGGGCGAGAGGTAGCCGAGGACCTGGGAGGTCCGGGCGTCGGCGGGGGCGGTGTAGCGGCGGACCGCGGTGGGTTCGGCGGTGATGCCGGGGAAGTCCTCGGTGCGCTCCCGGATCTGGAGGGCCTGCTGGGTGGTGGCCTCGTCGGTGACCGGGATCGGCTGGTAGGGGGAACCGTTCCAGCAGGGCTGCGGGGTCTTCGCGTCGCAGAGCCGGACCTTGTCCATGACCTCCTTCGGCTTCATGCCGAGGACCCCGGCGAGCCGGGTGAGGACGGCCTTGCCGTCGTCCTTCATCTTCATCAGCTCGGTACGGGACGCGGAGACCACCAGCCGGGTCTCGTTGTCGGCGAGCGGCACCCCGCGGGCGTCGAGGATCGAGCCGCGCACGGCGGGCGAGACCACCCGCTGGACGTGGTTGCCGCTGGCCTCGTTCGCGTACTCGTCGCCGTTGCGGATCTGGAGGTACCAGAGCCGTCCGCCGAGGGTGAGCAGGAGGGAGAAGACCAGGACCTGGATGATGACGAGCCGGATCTGGACCCTGGGGGTCCGCCCGGTCTCCGGGATGTTGCTCACGCTGCTGCCCCCTCGGTCACAGTCGCTTGACGCCCTTGATGCGGCCCGCCCGGGAGGCCCGGGTCCGCGCCGCCTTGATCCGCAGCCCGCTGCGCTGCGCGCCGATCCGCAGACCCGTGCCGGAGGAGAGCCAGCCGGAGGCGACGTCGCTGCCGCCGCTCTGGTTCTCGGCGAGCGGGTCGTTGTCGCTCCGTCTGGCCAGCCACATGATCAGCGGGACGGTGAAGGGCGCGAGCAGCAGGTCGTAGACGGCGGCCGTGAACAGCAGGCTCCCCAGGCCCACATGGCGGGCGGCGGTGTCGCCGACCAGCGCGCCGACGCCCGCGTACAGCAGGGTGGAGCCGACCGCGGCGGCGACGACGACCAGCATGGGGGCGGTGGCCGAGCGGATCTGCTGGCCGCCCTCGGGGCGGACCAGCCCGGCCAGGTAGCCGATGACGCAGAGCACCAGGGCGTAGCGGCCGGCCGCGTGGTCGGCGGGCGGGGCGATGTCGGCGAGGAGTCCGGCGCCGAAGCCGATGAAGGCGCCCGCCACATGGCCGTAGACCATGGCCAGTCCGAGGACGGTCAGCAGCAGCAGGTCCGGGACCGCGCCGGGCAGCTGGAGGCGGGCGAGGACGGTGACCTGGACGACGAGGGCGACCACGACGAGGGTCGTGGAGAGCAGCACCCGGTTGAAGCGCATGTACGGATCAGCTCCTGTTACTCGTCGTCCTGGCCGCCGGGAAGCGTGTCACCCGGTGGGTCCGCCCCGGTGTCCGGGAGCTGTCCCGCGCCCGGGGTCCGGCCGGGGGCCGGGGTCTGCTCGTCGCCGCGGCCCTGGAGCTGGGGGTCGGTCTGTCCCTGGGGCTGCTGCCCGTCGGCCTGCCCCTCCACGGTGCCGTCGGCGCCGGGGGTGACGGTCACGGTGACGGTGGGCGTCGGCTTGGGCTTCGCGGGCTTCGGCGGCAGGACCGTGTCCCGCGGGTCGCTGCGCGGTGCCTGGACGACGACGCCGACGATGTCGAGCTTGCTGAAGCCCGCGTAGGGGCGCACGTAGACGTTGCGGGTCAGGTCGCCGCCCGAGGGGTCGACACGGATGACCTCGCCGACCGGGACACCGGGCACGAAGGGCTTGTTGGCCTGCGAACCGAAGGTGACCAGCCGGTCGCCCTTCTTCACCTTGGCCTTGCCGTTGAGCAGCTGGACCATCAGCGGGCGGTCGCCCTGCCCGGTCGCGAACCCCAGCTCGCTGGACTTCTCCATCCGGGTGCCGACGGTGAAGTCCGGGTCGTTGGCGAGCAGGACCGTGGCGGTGTTGGGGCCGACGGTGGTGACCCGGCCGACGAGGCCGTCGCCGTTGATCACCGTCATGTCCCGGCCGACGCCGTCGTTGGAGCCGATGTCGATGGTGACGGTCCAGGAGAAGCCCTGGGCCGCTCCTATGGCGATGACCTCCGCGCCCTTGATGCCGTACTGCCCGGCGGCGGCGGTGCGGATCAGGCCGTCCAGCTCGCGCAGCCGGCTGCTGTTGCGGTCGTCGCTGCCGAGGCGCTGCTTGAGCTCGGCGTTCTCCCGCTCCAGTTCGCTGATGCGGTCGTGGCGCTCACCCGAGTCGCGCACGGCGCCGATGGCGTTGCCGATCGGGTCGACCGCCGCCGCGACGCCGTTCTCGACGGGGCCGAACACCGTGGCCGCGGCGTGGCGGGCTCCGTCGACCGGTGACTCCTCGCCGCCGCGGATGTCCACCGTGATCAAAGCGAACGCGATGGCGATCAGCAGCACCAGGAGCAGCCGGCTCTCTCGTGTGTCCCTCACAGTGCGGCGGCCGTGCCTTCCTCGTCGGAATGGTGGTGTCGGTGGTGCAACGGTCCTGCGGCCGCGAGAGGGACGGGCCGACCCCCCGGGTGGCGGTCCCCCGGCCCCCGTACGGCGGAGCGGGCGGCCCGGCCCCGGTGGGCGGGCCGCCCGTCCCGTCTAACGGCGCGGCTGCGCGTCCAGTACCTGCTGGAGCGCCTCGAACTCCTCGACGCACTTGCCGGATCCGAGGGCGACCGAGTCCAGCGGGTCCTCGGCGATGTGGATCGGCATGCCCGTCTCACGGCGCAGGCGCTCGTCCAGCCCGCGCAGCAGCGCGCCACCGCCGGTGAGGACGATGCCGCGGTCCATGACGTCGCCGGACAGCTCCGGCGGGCACTTGTCGAGCGTGGTCTTCACGGCGTCGACGATCGCGTTGACCGGCTCCTCGATGGCCTTGCGGACCTCGGCGGCCGAGATGACCACGGTCTTGGGCAGCCCGGAGACCAGGTCCCGCCCGCGGATCTCGGTGTGCTCGTCCTTGTCCATGTCGTACGCCGAGCCGATGGTGATCTTGATGCTCTCGGCGGTGCGCTCACCGAGGAGGAGGGAGTACTCCTTCTTGATGTGCTGGATGATCGCGTTGTCCAGCTCGTCGCCGGCGACCCGGATGGACTGCGCCGTGACGATTCCTCCGAGGGAGATCACCGCGACCTCGGTGGTGCCGCCGCCGATGTCCACGACCATGTTGCCGGTGGCCTCGTGGACCGGGAGCCCGGAGCCGATGGCGGCGGCCATGGGCTCCTCGATGATGTGCACCTGGCGCGCGCCCGCCTGCGTCGACGCCTCGATGACCGCGCGGCGCTCGACGCCCGTGATACCCGAGGGCACACAGACGACGACCCGCGGCCGGGCGAGGTACCGGCGCTTGTGGATCTTCAGGATGAAGTAGCGGAGCATTCGCTCGGTGATCTCGAAGTCGGCGATCACCCCGTCCTTGAGCGGACGGACCGCGACGATGTTCCCGGGCGTGCGCCCGATCATCTTCTTCGCCTCGGCGCCGACCGCGAGAATGCCGCCCGTGTTGGTGTTGATCGCGACGACGGACGGCTCGTTGAGAACGATCCCCCGGCCTCTGACGTACACCAGCGTGTTGGCGGTCCCGAGGTCGACAGCCATGTCACGGCCGATGAACGACATGTTGTTCCCCATGAGGATGCGTCTGGCCTTCCCAAATCGAGCGTTGATGGCTAATCAGGATGGCGAGGTGGGTGTGATGTGCGTGGAGGCTTACATCGTAGTGCCGTCCCCGCGGATCCGGCGCGCTGGTCCACCTCTGTATGTGGTGACGATGCGTCGGGGCGATGCGTTCCCGCAATGGCTCGGCGTATGCCGAAGGGCGACCGAAATTCCTTCGGTCGCCCCAGGTCGTGAGCGCTGTATGGCTGATGCTTTGTCAGCGGATCACAGCGAATCCCAGGCGTAGGCCCCGCTATCGGAGTTCCGGGAAGAACAGCTCCAGTTCCCGAATGGCGGACTTCTCGGAGTCCGAGGCGTGAATCAGATTCTCCCGGACGATCGTGCCGAAGTCGCCACGAATGGACCCGGGGGCCGCCGCGATCGGGTCGGTCGGACCCGCCAACTGGCGGACGCCCTCGATGACCCGCTCGCCCTCGACGACCAGCGCGACGACCGGACCGGAGGACATGAACGCGATCAGCGGCTCGTAGAAGGGGCGGCCCTTGTGCTCGCCGTAGTGCTGCTCCAGGGTGTCCTGGTCGAGGGTGCGCAGCTCCAGCGCGCTGATGGTCCAGCCGGCCTTGGCCTCGATACGGCCGATGATCTCCCCGATCAGGCCCCGGCGTACGGCGTCGGGCTTGAGCAGGACGAGCGTGCGCTGGCTCACGGTGCGGGCTCCTTCATGTGCGGGTGCGGGGGCCCGCCGTCCGTGTTCCGGACGGCGGGCATCCCTGAGGCTACCGTGCGCGGACGGCGCCCGTTACGCAGCGTCAGGCCCAGCGGTGGCCTCGGCGGCCCAGCGGGCCTTCGCCTCGTCGATCTTGCGGCCGTAGTGGACCGAGGCCCACCAGAGCCCCGCGAACACCACGCCCAGGAAGAACATCGCGGGGACCACGAAACCGCCCGCGATCAGCGCGATCTGCAGCGCCCAGCCGAGCTGGACCCCGCCCGGGCGGGTGATCATCCCGCACAGCAGGACCGAGAGCAGCATGGCGATCCCGCAGACCGTCCAGACGGCCGTCATGGAGGCGCCGTCCGCCTTCATGGCCACCAGTCCGGCGAAGCCGATCACGAAGAACTCGCCGATCAGGGTGGAGGCACACAGGGTACGCACGGCAGCTCAGGCCCTTCCCAGAAGCAGCCGGGCCTCGCCGACCGTGATCACCGAGCCGGTCACCAGGACACCCGCCCCGGCGTACTCCGACTCCTCCTCCGCCAGCGTGATCGCCGCCTCCAGGGCGTCGTCCAGCCGGGGCTCCACGACCACCCGGTCGTCGCCGAAGACCTCCACGGCCAGGGCCGCCAGCTCGTCCGCGTCCATCGCCCGGTGGCTGGAGTTCCGCGTGACCACGATCTCCGCGAAGATCGGCTCGAACGCCTCCAGCAGGCCCTTCACGTCCTTGTCGGCGCTGGTGCCGACCACGCCGATCAGCCGGGAGAAGCCGAAGGACTCGGTGACGCCCTCGGCCGCCGCCCGCGCGCCCGCCGGGTTGTGGGCCGCGTCCAGTACCACGGTGGGGCTGCGGCGCACGACCTCCAGCCGGCCCGGGGAGACGACCGAGGCGAAGGCCGCGCGCACGGTGCCCACGTCCAGCGTCCGCGCCTGGCCGGCCCCGACGCCGAAGAACGCCTCCACGGCCGCGAGGGCTACCGCCGCGTTGTGCGCCTGGTGCGCGCCGTACAGCGGCAGGAAGATCTGGTCGTACTCGCCGCCCAGACCGCGCAGGGTCAGCAGCTGCCCGCCGACCGCCACCTCGCGGGAGACGATGCCGAACTCCATGCCCTCGCGCGCGACGGTCGCGTCCGCCTCGACGGCCTTCTTCAGCATCACCTGGGCGGCGTCCACCGGCTGCTGGGCCAGCACCACCGTCGCGCCCGGCTTGATGATCCCCGCCTTCTCGGCGGCGATGTCCGCGGGTGTGGCGCCGAGGCGGTCGGTGTGGTCCAGGTCGATCGGGGTGACGACGGCGACCGAGCCGTCGATCACGTTGGTCGCGTCCCAGGACCCGCCCATGCCGACCTCGACCACCGCCACGTCCACCGGGGCGTCGGCGAAGGCCGCGTAGGCCATGCCGGTCAGCACCTCGAAGAACGACAGCCGGTACTCCTGGCCGGCGTCCACCATCTCGACGTACGGGGTGATGTCCCGGAAGGTCTCGATGAAGCGCTCGGGGCTGACCGGCGCGCCGTCCAGGCTGATCCGCTCGGTGATCGACTGGACGTGCGGCGAGGTGTACCGCCCGGTGCGCAGCTCGAACGCGGCGAGCAGCGCCTCGATCATGCGGGCCGTGGACGTCTTGCCGTTGGTCCCGGTGATGTGGATCGACGGGTACGCCCGCTGGGGCTCGCCGAGCACGTCCATCAGCGCGGAGATCCGGGCGACGGACGGCTCCAGCTTGGTCTCGCCCCAGCGCGTGGCCAGGTCCGCCTCGACCTCGCGCAGCGCCTTGTCGACCTCGGGGTCGGCGGGCCTGGCGGGCACCTGGTCGGCCTGGGGGGTGCCGGACCGGGTGCGCAGGGTGCGGCTGCCGGCCTCGATCACCGCCAGGTCGGGGTCGCGGTCTGTCTCGGCGTCGACGATCTCGTCGAAGGCGTCGGCCTCGTCGGGGTGCTCACTCACGGGGACCAGTCTACGGAGGGCGGCGGGCGGGAAGGGGCGAGGCCCCGGGGTGTCCCCGGGGCCTCGCCCGTGCTGTCCGTGCCGTGCCTCAGCCCTGGGGCAGGCCCGCGAGCTGGCCGGTGATCCGCGCGATCTCGGCCTCGGCCTTGGCCAGGCGGGTGCGGATCTTCTCCACGACCTGGTCGGGGGCCTTGGCGAGGAACGCCTCGTTGCCGAGCTTGGCGTTCGCCTGGGCGACCTCCTTCTCGGCCGCGCCCAGGTCCTTCGTCAGGCGCTTGCGTTCGGCCTCGACGTCGATCGTGCCCGAGAGGTCGAGCGCGACCGTGGCACCCGCGACCGGCAGGGAGGCGGTGGCGTGGAAGCCCTCGCCCTCCGGCTGGAGGCGCAGCAGCTGCCGGATGGCGGCCTCGTGCGGCGCCAGCGCGGTGCCGTCCAGGGTGAGCCGGGCCGGAACCTTCTGCCCCGGCTGGAGCCCCTGGTCGCTGCGGAAGCGGCGGACCTCGGTGACGACCTGCTGGACCAGCTCGATCTCCCGCTCGGCGGCCTCGTCCCGGAAGCCGCCCGGGGCGTCAGCCCCAGGAACGAACACAGCCTTGGGCCAGTCCGCGACGACGAGGGACTCCCCGCCGGTGAGGGTGGTCCACAGGGTGTCGGTGACGAAGGGGACGACCGGGTGCAGCAGCCGCAGCATCACGTCCAGGACCTCGCCGAGGACCCGGCCGGACACCTTGGCGGGCTCGCCGCCGGCGAAGAAGGTGGTCTTGGACAGCTCGACGTACCAGTCGAAGACCTCGTCCCAGGCGAAGTGGTAGAGCCCGTCGCTCAGCTTCGCGAACTGGTAGTCGTCGTAGTACGCGTCGACGGCCGCCACCGTCGTGTTGAGCCGGGACAGGATCCAGCGGTCCGTCGCCGACATCTCCTCGACCGAGGGCAGCTCGCCCTCGATCGTGGCGCCGTTCATCAGGGCGAAGCGGGTGGCGTTCCAGATCTTGTTGGCGAAGTTGCGGGACGCCTTGACCCAGTCCTCACCGATCGGCACGTCCGCGCCCGGGTTGGCGCCGTTGGCGAGCGTGAAGCGGACCGCGTCCGAGCCGTAGGCGTCCATCCACGTCAGCGGGTCGACCGCGTTCGGGTTGGACTTGGACATCTTCTTGCCGAACTCGTCGCGAACGAGACCGGTGAGGGCGATGGTCCGGAACGGGACCTCGCCGTCCATCGCGTACAGACCGAACATCATCATCCGGGCGACCCAGAAGAAGATGATGTCGTGGCCGGTGAGCAGGACGTCGGTCGGATAGAACTTCGCGAGGTCGTCCGTCTTCTCGGGCCAGCCGAGGGTGGAGAACGGCCACAGCCCGGACGAGAACCAGGTGTCCAGGACGTCCGGGTCCTGGTGCCAGCCCTCGCCGGCCGGAATCTCGTCGTCGGGGCCGACGCAGACGACCTCGCCGTCGGGGCCGTACCAGATCGGGATGCGGTGACCCCACCAGAGCTGGCGCGAGATGCACCAGTCGTGCATGTTGTCGACCCAGTCGAAGTAGCGCTTCGACATGTCCTCGGGGTGGATGCCGACCCGGCCGTCACGGACGGCGTCGCCCGCGGCCTTCGCCAGCGGTCCGACCTTGACCCACCACTGCATGGACAGCCGCGGCTCGACCGTCGTCCTGCAGCGCGAGCAGTGGCCGACCGAGTGCATGTACGGCCGCTTCTCGGCGACGATGCGCCCCTGCTCCTTGAGGGCGCCGACGACCGCGGACCGCGCCTCGTACCGGTCCAGCCCCTGGAACGGGCCGGGGACGGTGAGGATGCCCCGCTCGTCCATGATGGTGAGCGATTCGAGACCGTGCCGCTGGCCGATCGCGAAGTCGTTCGGGTCGTGCGCCGGCGTCACCTTGACGGCGCCGGTGCCGAACTCCGGGTCGACGTGGGTGTCCGCGACGACCGGGATGGTGCGGTCGGTGAGCGGGAGCTTGATCCGCTTGCCGATGAGGTGCCGGTAGCGCTCGTCGTCGGGGTGGACGGCGACCGCGGTGTCACCGAGCATCGTCTCGGCGCGGGTGGTGGCGACGACGAGGGTGTCCTCACCCTCGCCGTACTTCAGGGAGACCAGCTCGCCCGGGTCCTCCTGGTACTCGACCTCGATGTCGGAGATCGCGGTCAGACAGCGCGGGCACCAGTTGATGATGCGCTCGGCGCGGTAGATCAGCTCGTCCTCGTAGAGGTTCTTGAAGATCGTCTGGACCGCGCGGGAGAGGCCCTCGTCCATCGTGAACCGCTCGCGCGACCAGTCGAGTCCGGCGCCGAGGCGGCGGAGCTGGCCGAGGATGCGGCCGCCGTACTCGTCCTTCCACTGCCAGACGCGCTCGGTGAACGCCTCACGGCCCAGGTCGTGGCGGGACTTGCCCTCCTCGGCGAGCTGCTGCTCGACCTTGTTCTGCGTGGCGATGCCCGCGTGGTCCATGCCGGGCAGCCACAGGGTCTCGTAGCCCTGCATGCGCTTGCGGCGGGTGAGGGCGTCCATCAGGGTCACCTGGAAGGCGTGGCCCAGGTGGAGCGCACCGGTGACGTTCGGCGGCGGGATGACGATGGTGTAGGGCTGCTTCTCGCTCGTGGCGTCGGCGGTGAAGTACCCCCGCTCCACCCAGCGCTCGTACAGCGGCCCCTCTACCTCGGCCGGCGCGTACTGGGTCGGCAGTTCGGTGGTGGGCGCTGTCTGCTGCTGAGTGTTCTCGGTCACGGGGTCAGTTTAGAGGTGTCACGGGGGCGTCCTGAAACGCGATTCTTCCGTAACGGTGTGACCCCTGCCGTGCCGCGGGGAACGGCATTGCGCCAGGATGTTCGGAACGCGTAAGCATCACGAGGGGGACGCCGGTCATGAGTTACCACCAGCCGGGCCCGTACGGCGGACAGCCGCCGGGGTCCGGTCCGTACGGGCAGCCGGGGCCCTACGGGCAGCAGCCGCAGCCGGGGTACGGCTACCCGCCGCCGCAGCAGCCCGGGTACGGCTACCCGCAGCAGGGTCCCCCGGGAGTGCCGCCGCAGCAGCCGCCGTACGGGTATCCGCAGCAGCCCCCGCAGGGCTTCCCGCCGCCGCAGCAACCGAAGAAGAAGACGGGGCTGATCGTGGCCGCCGCCGTGGTCGCGCTCGCCGTCGTCGCCGGCGGGGTGTACTTCCTCGTGGGCGGGGGTGAGGGCGGCGGCTCGGTCGCGGACGACGGCAAGCGGTACGAGCTGACGACGCCGGAGACGGTGGCGACGGAGTACAAGAAGGAGTCCGGCGCGTCCTCCCCGACCAATGCCGAGGAGGTCAAGGACGCCGCCAAGTGGGGTGTGAAGAACCCCGTCAACGTCAGCGGCGAGTACAAGACCGGCAGCGGGTTGAGCGAGAAGAAGCTCATGTTCAACGGCGTCCACGGCGAGATCGCCGACCCGGAGAAGGTCGTCGACGCGCTCTTCGCCGAGCTGAAGCGCTCCTCGGCCGAGGAGAAGGACCAGGACATCACCCTCGTCGGCAGCCCCAAGGAGTACACGCCCGAGGGCCTCGACAACGCCGTGATGAAGTGCCAGGAAGCCGAGTTCAGCACCGGGGCGGGTGGTTCCGGCTCCGGGCTGCCCTCCTCCTTCACGATGCCGCTGTGCGTGTGGGGCGACCACAGCACCCTCGCGTACGTGATGCAGTCGGACGCGTCGCTGATGCTGAGTGGCAAGGCCATTCCGCTGGAGACCGCCGCGGGAACGAGCGCCAAGGTGCGCGACGACGTGCGCGTCGAAGTCAAGTAGCCCCAAGGAGACCGTGAATGAGTCACAACCAGCCGGGGCCCTACGGCCAGCAGCCCGGCCCGTACAACCAGCCGGGCCCCTACGGCCAGCAGCCGCCCGGACCGCCGGGGCCCGGATACGGCTACCCGCAGCAGGCCCCGCAGGGCGTCCCGCCGCAGCCCGGATACGGCTACCCGCAGCAGGGCGCGCCGGGCACCCCGCCCTACGGCCAGCCCCAGGCGCCGGGCCCGTACGGCCAGCAGCCCCAGTACCCGGGCGGCTACCCGGCCCCGCCCCCACCGCCCAGCGGCGGTGGCGGCAAGAAGACCGGCCTGATCCTCGGCGCGGTGGCCGTCGTGGCGGCGCTCGGCGTCGGCGCGTACTTCCTCTTCGGCGGTGGCGGCAGCGGCAACGCGGCGGTCGCGGACGACACCAAGGGCTACAAGGTGACCCCGGCGGCGTCGATCGACGACTTCACCAAGCTGGGCACCGACAAGAACCCACCGATGGACACCAAGGCCAAGGCGAGCGCCGACGCCATGGGGATCAAGGACCCGCACATGGTCCAGGCCTCCTACGCGGCGGGCGACGAGAACAACCCGCTCCAGGCGAAGAACCTGAGCCTCAACGGCATGTGGGGCGAGGTCGCCGACCCGGAGAAGGCCATCGACACCGGCTTCGCGAACTACGAGAAGGACCAGAGCGCCACTCTCGGCAAGGACGTGAAGATGCAGCCTATCGGGGACCCGGTCGAGAAGACCCCCGCCGGCTTCGAGGGCGCCCTGATGAAGTGCCAGAGCATCAAGTTCCTCAACCCCGAGGGCGACGGCACCATGGCGAAGGGCCCGAAGGAGTTCGAGGTCCCCGCCTGCATCTGGGCGGACTACAGCACCGTCGGCGTGGTCAACGCCATGGAGCTGGGCGCGGTCCTGACCGGAAGCGGCAAGAGCTACACGCTGGACGAGGTCGCGGAGCTGACCGCGAAGCACTACAAGGCCTCGCGCAGCAAGGTCTGACGACAGCGGGACACAAGGGGGCGCCCCGGCCGGCGAGTGTCGTCCGGGGCGCCCCTTCGTCGTGCGTGCTTACGCGCTCTTCTCGTGGCGGCCGTTGCCCTCGTCCTTGACGATGCGCGGGACCAGGGTCGGGTTGACGTTGTTGTGGACGACGTCCTCCGTGATGACCACGCGGGCCACGTCCTTGCGGGAGGGGACCTCGTACATCACCGACATCAGCACCTCCTCCATGATCGCGCGGAGGCCGCGGGCGCCGGTGCCGCGGAGGATGGCCTGGTCGGCGATGGCCTCCAGGGCCGGGCGGTCGAAGTCCAGCTCCACGCCGTCGAGTTCGAAGAGGCGCTGGTACTGCTTCACCAGCGCGTTGCGCGGCTCGACCAGGATCTTGAGGAGGGCCTCGCGGTCCAGGTTGTGGACCGAGGTGATCACCGGGAGGCGGCCGATGAACTCGGGGATCATGCCGAACTTGACCAGGTCCTCCGGCATGACCTCCTGGAACTGGTCGCTCGCCTCGATCTCGCGCTTGGAGCGGATCGTCGCGCCGAAGCCGATGCCCTTGGCACCCGCGCGGGACTCGATGATCTTCTCCAGACCGGCGAAGGCGCCGCCCACGATGAACAGCACGTTCGTCGTGTCGATCTGGATGAACTCCTGGTGCGGGTGCTTGCGTCCGCCCTGCGGGGGCACGGAGGCGGTGGTGCCCTCCAGGATCTTCAGCAGGGCCTGCTGGACACCCTCGCCCGAGACGTCCCGGGTGATCGACGGGTTCTCGCTCTTGCGCGCGACCTTGTCGATCTCGTCGATGTAGATGATCCCGGTCTCGGCCTTCTTGACGTCGTAGTCGGCCGCCTGGATCAGCTTCAGCAGGATGTTCTCGACGTCCTCGCCGACGTAGCCCGCCTCCGTGAGCGCCGTCGCGTCGGCGATGGCGAAGGGGACGTTCAGCATCCGGGCGAGGGTCTGCGCGAGCAGGGTCTTGCCGGAGCCCGTGGGGCCCAGCAGCAGGATGTTGGACTTCGCGAGCTCGATCGCGTCCTCGCGGCCCTGGCCGCCGCCGTTCTCGCCGGCCTGGACGCGCTTGTAGTGGTTGTAGACCGCCACCGAGAGGGCCTTCTTCGCCGGCTCCTGGCCGACGACGTAGCTCTCCAGGAACTCGTAGATCTCACGGGGCTTGGGGAGTTCCTCCCACCGCACCTCGGAGGTCTCCGCGAGCTCTTCCTCGATGATCTCGTTGCAGAGGTCGATGCACTCGTCGCAGATGTAGACCCCGGGGCCTGCGATGAGCTTCTTCACCTGCTTCTGGCTCTTTCCGCAGAACGAGCACTTGAGCAGGTCGCCGCCATCACCGATGCGTGCCACGAGGTGCTTCCCCTTCGCCTGGGAGCGGCTTGGTTCAGCCGCTCCTGGTGCCTCATATCCGACGGTACCTTGCCTGGCCCCCCGTTCGGGCCCCCCTTGGCACGGTTCACATGACCGTGGACCGTGCCAAGGGCGCCGGAACGCGTCAGGCGGCCGCTGCGGCCGTGCTCTTGCGCGTCGACACGATCTGGTCGACCAGGCCGTACGCGAGGGCGTCCTCGGCCGTGAGGATCTTGTCGCGCTCGATGTCGTCGCGGACCTTCTCGATCGGCGTGGTGGAGTGCTTGGCCAGCATCTCCTCCAGCTGCTCGCGCATGCGCAGGATTTCGTTGGCGGCGATCTCCAGGTCGGAGAGCTGCTCACGGCCGGTCTGCGAGGACGGCTGGTGGATCAGGACGCGCGCGTGCGGCAGGGCCATGCGCTTGCCCGGGGTGCCGGCGGCCAGCAGGACGGCGGCGGCGGAGGCGGCCTGGCCCATGCAGACCGTCTGGATGTCCGGCTTCACGAACTGCATCGTGTCGTAGATGGCGGTCAGCGCGGTGAACGAGCCGCCGGGGCTGTTGATGTAGATCGAGATGTCGCGGTCCGGGTCCATCGACTCCAGGCACAGCAGCTGCGCCATGACGTCGTTGGCGGAGGCGTCGTCGATCTGCACGCCGAGGAAGATCACGCGCTCCTCGAAGAGCTTCGCGTACGGGTCGTACTCGCGCACGCCCTGCGAGGTGCGCTCCACGAAGCGCGGGACGACGTAGCGGTTGTCGAGCTGCGGACCGGTGTAGAGACCGCTCGCGGAGAAGTTGCTCATATGGGTGTTCACCATCCTGGTGGCGTTCTGCGGGCTCGGGCGGTGCGGGGTGCGGACGCGGCGGACCTGGCTCAGGCGCCGGTGCCGCCGCCGCCGGGCACGCCCGAAGCGGCGGAGATGATCTCGTCGATGAGGCCGTACTCCTTGGCCTCCTCCGCGGTGAACCAGCGGTCGCGGTCGCCGTCGCGGATGATCGCCTCGACGGTCTGGCCGGAGTGCTGGGCGGTGATCTCGGCCATGCGCTTCTTCGTCCGGAGCAGGTACTCGGCCTGGATCTTGATGTCCGAGGCGGTACCGCCGAGCCCGGCGGAGCCCTGGTGCATGAGGATGTCGGTGTTCGGCAGGGCGAAGCGCTTGCCCGCGGCGCCGCCGGTCAGCAGGAACTGGCCCATCGAGGCCGCCATGCCCATACCGATGGTGACCACGTCGTTCGGGATGTACTGCATGGTGTCGTAGACCGCCATGCCGGCCGTCACCGAACCGCCGGGGCTGTTGATGTAGAGGAAGATGTCCTTGTCCGGGTCGGCGGCAAGGAGCAGCATCTGCGCCGTGATCTTGTTGGCGATGTCGTCGTCGACCTGCTGGCCGAGGAAGATGATGCGCTCGCCGAGCAGCCGGCTGTAGACCTGGTCGCCGAGGCCACCGCCGATGGACGGCTCACCGGCGACGTAAGGCATCAGATTCGTCACGTATCCACCTGCTCGTCTCTGACGGCTTCCGGCCGTCTCAGCGTCTTCGTACCGGGGGGCGGGGACTTGCCTGCCCTCGTATTCATGGACCCTAACGCGCAGGTCGGACAGAGCCATCCCGGTTCCCGAACTGTTCGCTCGGAGCGCAAGGTCCCGGCCCCCGGGCGGTCGTCGCGGCCTCCGCGGGCCCGACGCCCCTACGGAGACGGGCTCCGGGCGCCCTTCGGCGTCCGGAGCCCGTCCACGGCTGCGGGAGCGGGGACTCAGCCCTCGTTCTTCTTCTCGGCGGCCTCGGCGGCCTCGTCGGCGTCGGCGGACGCCTCGGCGGCCTCGGCCGGCGCGGTCTCGTCCTCGTCGTCGTCCAGGTCGACGGTCTCGCCGTTGGTGTCGGTGACCTTGGCGGCCTCGACGACCACGGCCAGCGCCTTGCCGCGGGCGACCTCGCCGACGAGCATCGGCACCTGGCCGCCCTCGACGACGGCCTGGGCGAACTGGTCGGGGCTCATGCCGGAGGAGGCCGCACGGCGCATGAGGTGCTCGGTGAGCTCCTCCTGGTTGACGTTCAGCTTCTCCTTGTTGACCAGCTCGTCCAGGATGAACTGGGTCTTGATGCCCTTGACCGCCTGCTCGCGGGTCTCCTCGTCGAACTCCTCGGCCGTCTTGCCCTGGATCTCCAGGTACTTGGCGAGGTCCAGGCCCATCTGGCCGAGCTGGTGGTGCTCCAGGTTGTGCTTGCGGGTGTTGATCTCGTCCTCGAGGAGCTTCTCGGGGATCGGGACCTCCGCCAGCTTCAGCAGCTCGTCGAGGACGCGCTCCTGGGCCTGGGTGGCCTGGTCGTACTGCTTCATGTTCTCAAGTCGCTTGCGGCTGTCGGCCTTCAGCTCCTCAAGGGTGTCGAACTCGGAGGCGAGCTGGGCGAAGTCGTCGTCCAGCTCGGGGAGCTCGCGGGCGGCGACGGCGGTGACCTTGACGGTGACCTCGGCGTCCTTGCCCTCGGCGGAACCGCCCTTGAGCTGCGAGGTGAAGGTGGCCTCGCCGCCGGCCTCCAGGCCGGTCACGGCCTCGTCGACGCCGTCGAGCAGCTCGCCCGAACCGATCGTGTAGGAGACGCCGTTGGCGACGCCGTCGGGCAGCACCTCGCCGTCGACCTTGGCCTCCAGGTCGATGGTGACGACGTCGCCGTCGGCGGCGGCGCGCTCGACCGGGTTCGTCGAGGCGAAGCGCTCACGGAGCTGCTCGACGGACTTCTCGACGTCCTCGTCGGTGACCTCGACGGCGTCGACGGTGACCTCGATGCCGGAGTAGTCCGGGATCTCGATGGCGGGGCGGACGTCGACCTCGGCGGTGAAGTTCAGCGTCTCGCCGTCCTTCAGCTCCGTGATGTCCACCTCGGGCTGGCCGAGCGGGTTGATCTCCGCCTCGTTGACCGCCTCGGTGTAGAACTTCGGAAGCGCGTCGTTGACGGCCTCCTCCAGCACAGCACCGCGGCCGAACCGCTGGTCGATGACCCGGGCAGGGATCTTGCCCTTGCGGAAGCCCTTCACCGTGACCTGCTGGTTGATCTTCTTGTACGCCGCGTCGAGGCTGTCCTTGAGCTCCTCGAAGGGCACCTCGACAGTGAGCCGAACCCGGGTCGGGTTCAGGGTCTCCACGGCGCTCTTCACGGTTCGGTCTCCTTGGTGGCTGACATCTAGGGGTTCTGCCGACGCCCCGAACGGGCGTTTCAGCGGATCGGGCCCGGCACATCAGACACACGGGCACGCAGCTTGCATAGTAACGGCAAGCAGGAGGACCCTCACAACGCGATCTTGCCCGCCGTGACACGGCTCCGGAGACCCGCGCGGACGGCGCGGTGCGATCTTGCTGGTCGGGGTGGCCGGATTCGAACCGACGACCTTCCGCTCCCAAAGCGGACGCGCTACCAAGCTGCGCCACACCCCGTCGGTGCGAACCGTAGGGTACATGCCGCGAGGCCCCGGTCAGGCGTGATTTCGGCGCGATTTCGCGGAGGCCGGGGCGGGGTGTGCGCCGGGCCTCGGCGAGACGCTACGATGCTGTGCGTGCCGGGCGGTCGCCGCACCGGCAGTTCTCCACGCGGGCGTAGCTCAATGGTAGAGCCCTAGTCTTCCAAACTAGCTACGCGGGTTCGATTCCCGTCGCCCGCTCTCTTCCGCCCGGGGCCGGTCCGGCGCAGCACGCGCCGGACCGGCCCTGCGGCGTTCCCGGGGTCCGTCGCAGGGGAGTTGGCGCGGGGGCCTTCAGAAACTTATCTGGTTGATCGTGTCCGCCAGGGAGTTCATGAAGCGGTTGATCGACGGGGCCATGCCCGTCGACGCCAGGAAGAAGCCGAACAGGACGGCGACGACGGCCGGTCCCGGCTTGATGGAGCCGCTGCGGATCATCACCACGAGGATGACCAACAACAGCACCACCACGGACAGTGAAATGGCCACACTGATCACACCCTCGGTCGGTCCGCCTTGCCGGCCCGGGGGCACACGGCCCAGCGCGCCCCCGACGGCACCCATGGTGCCACCAACCTCCCTGCCCCTGCTGCCGGGTGACGAATCGTCGCCGGCAAGATCACGCCAGACTCGGCGGGCATGGGCGGCGGCATCCGGGGCAGCCGCGGAGCGACGGCTCCGGCGGAGTGAAATGCGAGAAGGAACACGACCCGATCGTTTCCATGCCCCCACATGTTGGTCACATGAAATTCGAAGGACGCTCGAAGAGTAATTTACGTCACGCCAAAAGCGAGGCGAATTACCCCGTTTAAGCTGTATTAAACGGTGCAAAAGGGGCAGTTCGTAGGGTTTCCTGATTCGAATGACCGCCGTGTCGCCGGTATTTTCCAAACCGAAAAAGCATGGCTAAGGTGCCTTGAATGTTCCACGCTGCGCACGGATATCAGAAGACTCCCTCACCGGAGGCTCAGGAGCCGGGCCCCGCCCCCGAACCGGGAGCCACGCACACCGCGACCGCTCTCGCGACGGCCCCGGCCGAGCGGAGGACCGGGCGGACGTCCGCCCCGCCGGCCCCCGCCGGATCGACGAAGCCCGCCGGCCGCGATCCCTACTTCGACAACGCGAAGTACCTGGCGATCGTGCTCGTGGCCGTCGCGCACGCCTGGGAGCCGGTCATGGACGGCAGCCGGGCCGCCCGTGCGCTGTACATGATCATCTACACCTTCCACATGCCGGCGTTCATCCTGATCTCCGGCTACTTCTCGCGCAGCTACCAGGGCAAGCCGCACCAGATCCGGCGGCTGCTGACCGGCATCGCCCTGCCGTACGTGGTCTTCGAGGTCGCGTACTCCCTCTTCGCCAAGTACGCGGGCGGGGACTCCGGTCAGAAGATCACCCTGCTCGACCCGTACTACCTGACCTGGTTCCTTGCGGCCCTGTTCATCTGGCGGCTCACCACCCCGCTGTGGCGCGTGGTGAAGTGGCCGCTGCCCATCGCCCTCGCCATCGCCGTCGCGGCGGCCCTGACACCCGGGATCGGCGCGGACCTCAACCTCCAGCGGGTGCTCCAGTTCCTGCCGTTCTTCGTGCTCGGCCTGTGCATGAAGCCCGAGCACTTCCGGATGCTGCGCCGCCGGGAGGTCAAGCTGCTGACCCTGCCGCTGCTGGCGGGCACCGCGCTCTTCGCCTACTGGCTCGCGCCGGACATCACGCTGCGCTGGTTCTACCGCTCCAGCGCGGTGCAGGACATCGGCACCGAGTGGTGGTCCGGGGCCCTGATCGTCCTCGGCTTCTTCGGCTGCGCGGCCGTGCTGACCGCCGCGTTCCTGGCCTGGGTGCCGAGCCGGCAGAGCTGGATGACCGCGCTGGGCGCGGGCACCATCTGCGGCTACCTGCTGCACGGCTTCGTGGTGAAGGCCTGCGACTACCTGGGCGTCTTCGCGGAGAACGACTGGCTGAGCGGCCCGATCGGCCTGGTCACCATCACCCTGGTGATGGCCGGGGTGGTCACCCTGCTCTGCACCCCGCCGGTCCGCCGGCTGATGCGGCCTGTGACGGAGCCCGACATGGCGTGGGCCTTCCGCAAGGAGGAGCCGGCGAAGGCGGGCGCGGCGCGGTAGCCCGCCGGCTCCGGGCGGCCCGCCGCCCGGAGCGCCCCTTCCGGCCCCCGGCGCCCTCGCGGCACGGGGGCCGGTGCCGTGTCCGGGCCCGCCGGCTCAGGGCCGGGGCGTGTCCAGGCCGAGGAGCCGGCGGGTGGTGGCGTACTTCTCGGTGAGCCGGGCCCGGGTCGCCTCGTCCAGGGCGGCGAGGCGGCGCGGGTCGGTGTTGTGGGCCAGGTCCGCCTCCTTGACCAGGAGGGCGCCGGGGGTGGCGAGGACGCGAGCGGTGTAGGACTCCAGGCCCTCCCCCTCCCCCTTGGTCAGCGCCAGGACCATGTCCTTGACGGACCGCGGCAGGGCGGCCCCGTCCAGCCAGGCCCGGCTGAGCCGGTCGTCCTCGACGGCGTCGTGCAGCCAGCCGGCCGCGATCTGCTCGTCGCTCCCGCCGCGTTGGCGGACCCCGTGGGCGACGGCGGCGATGTGCTCCGCGTAGGGGCGTCCCGACTTGTCCGTCTGCCCCGCGTGGGCCTCGCGGGCGATGGCCTCGATCTCGGCCAGGCTCAGATAATCCGGCATGGGCCGACTCTACGGCCCCTGACCTGCCGCGCCCGTGGGTGCGCGCCCCGACGCGCGCACAGGCCGGGGCGGACGCGCGCGTAGGCCGGGGCGGGTGGGGTGTCAAGCGCGTCAATGGGTGTCAGCACTCATTGTTGCCATATAAATCCTTTGGCAAACTAATCATTGACGCTTTCTTGACACTCCCCTGACCTCACCAGAGTCCCCTGACTCCCCCGACATCCGGAGGACGGCCATCGGACACGCAGACACCCTCATCGCGATGGGCGGGGCCTTCCTGGCCGCCGCCGTCATCGCGCGGCTCGGCGGCCGCATCGGCCTGCCGACCATCCCCCTGTTCATCGTCGCCGGAATCCTGCTCGGCCCGCACACCCCCGGCGTGGTCCTCGTCTCCGACCCGCACGAGCTGGAGATGCTCTCCGCGCTCGGGCTGGTGCTGCTGCTCTTCTATCTGGGTCTCGAGTTCCACATCGACGACCTCAAGGCCGGCGGCCGCAAGATGGCCCTGGCCGGCGGGGCGTACCTGGTGCTCAACGTCGGCGCCGGACTCGCCTTCGGCTTCGCGCTCGGCTGGGGCACCTCGGAGGCCCTGGTCCTCGCCGGTGTCCTCGGCATCTCCTCGTCGGCGATCGTCACCAAGGTCCTCGTCGACCTGGGGCGGCTCGGCAATCCCGAGACCCGGCCGATCCTCGGCATCATCGTGGTCGAGGACATCTTCCTCGCCCTCTACCTCGCCGCCCTCCAGCCGATCCTCTCCGGCGCCGACAGCTTCGGCGCGGCCGTGGTGGACGGCGGCAAGGCCTTCGCCTTCCTGCTGCTGCTGGCCCTCGCGGCCCGGTTCGGCACGGCCGTCGTCGGGCGGCTGTTCGCCACCCGGGACGACGAGCTGCTGGTCATCTCCTTCCTCGGCGCCGCCGTCTTCGTGGCCGGGGTCTCCGAGTGGTTCGGCGTCGCCGACGCCATCGGCGCGTTCATGGTCGGTCTGATGCTCGGCAGCACCTCGTCGGGCGAAAGGATTCGGCAGCTGGTGCACCCGCTCCGGGACGCCTTCGGTGCCATCTTCTTCTTCGCCTTCGGCCTCTCCATCGACCCGGGCGACCTCCCGGTCGTCATCTGGCCGGTGCTCGCCGCCGTGGTGCTCACCCTGGTGATGAACGTGGTCGCCGGCCTCGCCGCCGGACGGCTCTACCGGTTCGGACCGCAGGAGTCGTCCAACGTCGCCACCACCCTGCTCGCCCGCGGCGAGTTCGCGCTGATCCTCGCCACGATGGCGGCCGCCGCCGGGCTGGACTCGCGCCTCTCCCCGTTCATCGCGAGCTATGTCCTGCTGCTCGCCGTCCTCGGCCCGCTGGCCGCCGGACGCTCGCACTGGCTGGCGCGCGTCCTGCCCGGCGGCCGGAAGAAGGACCCGGGCGACGGCCCGCCCCCCGAGGGCGGACGGACGACCGGGGAGGAGGAGCCGGCCCTCACCCCTGGCGGCACAGCAGCAGCAGCGCCCGGTCGTCGTTGACGTCCTTGGCCACCGCCTCGATGAGGTGCCAGGCGGCGCCCTCGAACCCGGCGGCCACATAGCGGTCGGCCTCACCCGTCAGCCGGTCGATGCCCTCGGCGATGTCCCGGCCGGACGCCTCCACCAGGCCGTCCGTGAACAGCATCAGCACGTCGCCGGGGCGCAGGGAACCCTTCACCGGGTCGAACTGCGCCCCGTCGTACACCCCGAGGAGCGGCCCCTCGGCGGCCTTCTCCTCCCAGCGGCCGGTCCCCGCGTGGAGCTGGAGGGCGGGCAGATGGCCCGCGGAGAGCAGCTCGTAGTCGCCCGAGTCCAGGTCCAGGACCAGGTGGATCGAGGTGGCGAAGCCCTCGTCCCAGTCCTGGCGCAGCAGATAGCCGTTGGCCGCGGGCAGGAAGCCGTGCGGCGGCAGGGAGCCGAGCAGTCCGCCGAACGCGCCGGAGAGGAGCAGGGCCCGGGAGGCCGCGTCCATCCCCTTGCCGGAGACGTCGGTGAGGACGATCTCCAGGGTGCGGCCGCCGTTGGTGCGGGCCGCGACGACGAAGTCCCCGGAGAAGGACTGCCCGCCGGCCGGCCGCAGCGCCATCTCCCGGTGCCAGGCCTGCGGCAGCCTCGGCAGGGCGCTCTGCACCCGGATGCGCTCGCGCAGGTCGAAGAGCATGGTGCCGCCACGGCGCCAGGGCACGCCGACCCGGGCCCGGAACTGCGCGATGAGCAGCCCGAAGAAGCCGCAGGCGGCGACGGTGAGGACGGTGCCGGGGGTGACCCGGGCCGGGCCCTCGGTGTACGGGCCGAGGACGGTGGACTCCACGATCAGGCCCGCCGCGGCCGCCGCGTACAGCCCCAGCAGGCTCGCGGGGCGCAGCACCAGGCCGCCCGCGACGATGGGCAGGACCAGGGCGACCGGGGAGCACCAGACCGGGTTGGTGACGGTGCCCCAGACCAGGGCCGGGACGGTCAGCAGCAGCCCGGCGAGGGCCAGGCGGTCGGAGCCGCCGCCGCGGAAGTAGTCGACGGCGGAACGGCGCAGCCCGGTGCGGACCCGGTGCACGGCCTTCCGCGTCCGGGCCCCGAACGAGTCTGCTGCCGAGCCTCGGGCCATCGGGTGGACCCTATCCACCCGCCCGGCTCCCGTGGAGGGGTACCCCGCGACTATGCGTTCGAAATACGGTCGCAGCTGTCCGCGGGGTCCTGGTAGGGATGGGCACATGACGACTGAGCTGCGCATTCTCGACCCCTCCGACTGGGATCTCTGGTACACCGGCCTGGAACGGGCCTTCGGCGGGGTCGGGGAGGCGCCGGAGGAACGCCGGCTGTGGCAGGACCTGACCGAGGCGGAACGTTCCCTCGGCGCCTGGGACGGCGACGTGTGCGTGGGCACGGCCGGGGCCTTCTCGTTCCGGATGTCGGTACCGGGCGGGTCCGTGGTGCCCACGGCGGGCGTGACGATGGTGAGCGTGGCCGCGACCCACCGCAGGCGCGGGATTCTCACCGCGATGATGCGCCGTCAGCTCGACGACGTACGGGCCCTCGGCGAGCCGCTGGCGGTGTTGACCGCCTCCGAGCCGGCGATCTACGGCCGCTTCGGCTACGGGATCGCCAGCCACCAGATGTCCGTCGCCGTCGACTCCACCCGGGTGCGGATCGCGCTGCCGCCGGGCGCGGAGGACGTGCGGCTGCGCTTCGCGGAGGTCGGTGAGGCGGCCGAGGCGTGCGAACGCGTCTACCGGTCGACGCTGGACTCCCGGCCCGGCATGCCGCGGCGCTCCCCCGGCTGGGAGCGGCTGCCGCTGCTCGACCCGCCCTCGGAGCGGGGCGGCGGCTCCCCGCTCCAGTGCGTGGTGGCGGAACGGGCGGGCCGGGTGGTGGGCTTCGCGCGCTTCCACAACAAGCCGGACTGGTCGGCGACCGGGCCGCAGGGCACGATCTCGCTCCGGGACATCGCCGCCGAGGACCCGGGGGCCTACGCGGCACTCTGGGACTTCCTCTGCGGGATCGACCTCACGGTCTCGGTGCAGTCGCGCAACCGGCCGGTGGACGACCCGCTGCTGCACCTGGTCTCCGACATCCGCCGCTGCGAGGTGCGCGTCCGGGACACCCTGCACGCGCGGCCGGTGGAGGTGGGCGCGGCGCTCGCGGCCCGCACCTACCGGACGCCGGTGGACGTGGTGCTGGAGGTCTCGGACGCCTTCTGCCCCTGGAACGAGGGGCGCTGGCGGCTCTCCGGCGACGCGAAGGGGGCGTCCTGCGAGCGGACGGGCGACGCGCCGGAACTGGCGCTGTCGGTACGGGAGCTGGGCGCGGCCTACTTCGGCGGGGTGACGCTGGCGTCCCTGGCGCGGGCCGGGCGGGTGAGCGAGCTGCGCGAGGGGGCGCTGGCGGAGGCGTCGTCCGCGTTCTCCTCGGACGTGGCGCCGTGGCTGCCGCACGGGTTCTGATCCGGTTCTGATCTGGTCCCGCGCCCGCCGGCCGGGCGTGCGGCGGGCGCGGGTCAGCCGGTGGCGCGGGGCAGCCGGGCGCGGTCAGTTGGCGGGCGCCGGGCGGTGCTGGCAGTCGGGGCACCAGAAGAGGTTGCGGGCGGCCAGCGGCGCGGTGCGGATCTCCGCGCCGCAGATGTGGCAGGGCATCGCGGCCCGCCGGTAGACGTACACCTCGCCGCCGTGGTCGTCCACGCGCGGCGGGCGGCCCATGGCCTCGGGGGTGTGCTCGGGCCGGACGGTGTCGATGCGGTTGAGGCGGACGCCCTCCCGCATCAGCAGCACCAGGTCGGCCCAGATCGCGTCCCACTCGCGGCGGGTGAGGTCCCGGCCCGCGCGGTAGGGGTCGATGCCGTGCCGGAAGAGGACCTCGGCGCGGTAGACGTTGCCCACGCCCGCGACGACCTTCTGGTCCATCAGCAGGGCGGCGACGGTGGTGCGCGAGCGGGATATCCGGGCCCAGGCGAGGTCCGGGTCGGCGTCCGCGCGGAGGGGGTCCGGGCCGAGCCGGTCGTGTACCGCCTGCTTCTCGCCGTCGGTGAGCAGGGCGCAGGTGGTGGGGCCGCGCAGGTCGACCCAGGACTCGGCGTTGGCCAGGCGCAGCCGGACGGTGTCGGTGGGCGGCGGGGCGGGGGCCGCGCCGAAGGCCACCTTGCCGAAGAGGCCGAGGTGGATGTGGACCCACTCCTCACCGGCGAAGCCCAGGAAGAGGTGCTTGCCGTGGGCCTCGGTGGTCTCCAGCTCCGTGCCGTCGAGCAGCGCGGCGGAGTCGGCGAACTTGCCCTGCGGGCTGCTCACCCGCGCGGGCCGGCCGCCGAACCGTTCCCGGTAGTCGGCGGCCAGCCGGTGGATCGTGTGCCCCTCGGGCATCAGGCGGTCGGCTCCTGCGGGTGGTGGGCCGGGATCGGGGGGAGCGCGCCGGTGTTCTCGTAGGCCGAGAGCATCTCGATGCGGCGGGTGTGGCGCTCCTCGCCGGAGTAGGGGGTGCCGAGGAAGATCTCGACGAACTTCGTCGACTCCTCCAGGGAGTGCATCCGGCCGCCGATGGCGACGACGTTGGCGTTGTTGTGCTCGCGGCCGAGAGCGGCGGTCTGCTCGCTCCAGGCGAGCGCCGCGCGCACGCCCTTGACCTTGTTGGCGGCGATCTGCTCGCCGTTGCCGGAGCCGCCGATCACGATGCCCAGCGAGTCGGGGTCCGCGGCGGTCCGCTCGGCGGCGCGCAGGCAGAACGGCGGGTAGTCGTCCTGGGCGTCGTAGATGTGCGGACCGCAGTCGACGGGCTCGTGGCCGTGGGCCTTGAGCCACTCGACGAGGTGGTTCTTGAGTTCGAAGCCGGCATGGTCGGAGCCGAGGTACACGCGCATGGTCCGAGTGTGGCATGCGGGGCGGGCGCGGTCCGGCGCGGGGCCCGGCTCGGCGGGCCGCGGCCCGGGCCCGGCGCGGGGCTCCGGCACGGGGTCCGTCCGCATTCCGGTGTGAAGATCGCTCCGGGTCCGGAGTGAAGATCCGGAGTGACGAACGCAACGAAACGGATGCAGACCTTCCGCACACCGGCGTATTGGGTTTCACTTCCCCAGTTCGTAACCCGAGCGGCCCCAATGGCATAAGGATTCATGCATGACGTCGCAGATGACCCTCACAAAGGAAGGTGAGCAGCCCGAGAACCCCGGGCAGCCCTCCTCCCCCGACGGTCTCAAGGCCGGTCTCAAGAACCGCCATCTCTCCATGATCGCCATCGGCGGTGTCATCGGAGCGGGCCTCTTCGCCGGCTCCAGTTCCGGCATCGCGGCGGCGGGCCCCGCGATCCTCGTGTCGTACGCGCTCGTCGGCCTGATGGTCGTGCTGGTGATGCGGATGCTGGGCGAGATGGCCGCGGCCAACCCCAGCTCCGGCTCGTTCTCCGCGTACGCGGACCGGGCGCTCGGCCGCTGGGCGGGCTTCTCCATCGGCTGGCTGTACTGGTTCTTCTGGGTGGTCGTGCTCGCCGTCGAGGCGACGATCGCGGCCGAGATCCTGGAGGGCTGGCTCCCGTCCGTACCCCAGTGGGGCTGGGCGCTGCTGGTGATGGTCGTGCTGACGGCCACCAACCTCGCCTCCGTCGCCTCCTACGGCGAGTTCGAGTTCTGGTTCGCGGGGATCAAGGTCGTCGCGATCGGCGCGTTCGTCGTGGTCGGCGGACTGGCCGTGTTCGGCCTGCTGCCCGGCTCCGACAACCCCGGGGCGGGTCTGTCGTACCTGACCTCCGAGGGCGGCTTCTTCCCCATGGGCTACGGGGCGATCCTGACGGGCATCCTGATGGTCGTCTTCTCGTTCATGGGCAGCGAGATCGTCACCCTGGCGGCGGGCGAGTCCGCGGACCCGCAGCGGGCCGTGTCCCGCGCGACCAACAGCGTGATCTGGCGCGTGGCGGTCTTCTACCTGGGCTCGATCTTCGTGGTGCTGACGCTGCTGCCGTGGAACTCCAAGGAGATCCTGGACGACGGCTCCTACGTCGCGGCCCTGAAATCGATCGGCATCCCGCACGCCGGCGAGCTGATGAACTTCATCATCCTGACCGCGGTGCTCTCCTGCCTGAACTCCGGGCTCTACACCGCCTCCCGGATGGCGTTCTCCCTGGGTCAGCGCGGTGACGCGCCGGCCTCCTTCGCGAAGGTCAACGCGCGGGGCGTGCCGATGGCGGCGATCCTGTCGTCGGTCGCCTTCGGGTTCCTCGCGGTGTTCTTCAACTACAAGTGGCCCGACACGGTCTTCGAGTTCCTGCTGAACTCCAGCGGTGCGGTGGCGCTCTTCGTGTGGCTGGTCATCTGTGTGACGCAGCTGCGGATGCGCGGGATCATCCTGCGCGAGTCGCCGGAGAGGCTCGTCGTGCGCATGTGGCTGTTCCCGTACCTCACGTACGCGACCATCGCGATGATCTCGTTCGTGATCGTCTACATGCTCTTCGACGACAAGGGCCGCCAGCAGATGCTGCTGTCGCTGCTCGCGGCGGGTGTGGTCCTGACGGTGGGCATCGCCCGGGACCGCCACCGGCGCAGGACGGCGGACCCCGCCGCCCGCTCCGCGGGCTGATCCCGCCGGGCGCACGCCGTTCCCGCTGCCCCGGTCCGCCTCCGCGCGGACCGGGGCAGCGCTGCGTCCGGGCCGGGGCCGGGGTGCGTCCGGGCAAGGGCTCGGGGCAGCGCTGCATCCGGGCCGGGGTGCGTCCGGGCCGGGGTGCGTCCGGGCCGGGGCCCGGGGGCGGAAACGCCCCGGCCCCCGGCTCGCGCGGAGGCGGGCCGGGGGCCGGGGGGAAGCGGGGTGGTCAGGCGCGGGGGCCGGCGAGCTTCCAGGCGGTGGGGAGGGCGCCCATCGCGAGGGCCGCCTTGAGGGCGTCGCCGATGAGGAAGGGGACCAGGCCCGCGGCGACCGCCTCGCTCAGGGACATACCGGTGGCGGCGGCCAGGTACGGGACGCCGACCGCGTAGATGATCGCGGAGCCGAGGACCATCGAGCCGGCGGTGCGCAGGACCGTGCGGTCCGCGCCCCGGCGGGCGAGCGCGCCGACGACCGTCGCGGCCAGCAGCATCCCGAGGATGTAGCCGAAGGACGGCATGCCGTAGCCCGAGGCGCCCTGCGCGAACCACGGGACGCCGGCCACACCGGCGACCGCGTACAGCCCGAGGGAGAGGAAGCCCCGGCGGGCGCCGAGGGCCGTGCCCACCAGCAGCGCGGCGAAGGTCTGGCCGGACACCGGCACCGGGGAGCCGGGTACCGGCAGGGAGACCTGGGCGGCGAGCCCGGTCAGGACGGCACCGCCGACCACCAGGGCGACGTCCCGGACGCGGGACGCGGGGACCAGATCGGCCAGGACCAGGCCGGATCGGACGGGGGCGGCAGCAGTGCTCATCGGGGACTCCGCGAAGTGAGGGACGGGGAAGGAGCGGGACACGGCGACCGTAGCCCAGCGGAACCAACCGGATCACCATCAGCCGTCCACAAAGCACGCGTTGGCACCTTGGTGGGGATCACACAAAGCGAGCCCCCGGCACAGACGGTGGGGTGACGCTCGTCACTGAGGTCCTGGCCGTGCAGCGCGTTTTGCGCCCGGGGACGGTACTCGGCGAGACTGTAGGGACCCCATAACTCCACTTGAGCCGGCCGAGAGTACTCCACACCATGCGCGACGCCCCGCCCCCGCCCGCGACCACCGGGGCGGCGCCCCCCGACAGCGGGGAGCCCCTCGAACACGGGCTGAAGCAGCGGCATCTGACGATGCTGGGGCTCGGCGGTGTGATCGGCGCCGGGCTGTTCGTCGGCTCCGGCGCCGGGATCTCCCTCGCCGGCCCCGGCATCGTCGTCTCGTATCTGATCGCGGGCACCCTCGCGATGCTGGTGATGCGGATGCTCGGCGAGATGTCCGCCGCGATGCCGGCCTCCGGCTCCTTCTCCGTGCACGCCGAGCGCGCCCTCGGCCGCTGGGCGGGCTTCAGCGTCGGCTGGCTCTACTGGTTCCTGCTGGTGGTCGTGCTCGCCGCCGAGGCGACGGCCGCCGCGGCCATCGCCCACGGCTGGGCGCCGGCCGTACCGCAGTGGGGCTGGGTGCTGGTGTTCATGCTGGTCTTCACCGCGGCCAACCTGGCGGCGGTGAAGAACTTCGGCGAGTTCGAGTTCTGGTTCGCCTCCCTCAAGGTCGGCGCTCTCGTCCTCTTCCTGCTCCTCGGCACCCTCGCCGTCTTCGGCGTGCTGCCCGACACCGAGCCCGTGGGGCTGTCCCACCTCACCGGCGACGGCGGCTTCCTGCCCAACGGCTGGTCCGGGGTGGTCTCCGGGGTACTGGTGGTGGTGTTCGCGTTCGGCGGCCTGGAGGTCGTCACCATCGCCGCAGCCGAGACCGCCGACCCGGCGCGGGCCGTGGCGCGGGCGGTCCGCAGCGCCGTGGTGCGCATCCTCTTCTTCTACGTCGGCTCGATGCTGGTGATCGTGACCGTCCTGCCGTGGACGGTGCAGAAGGCCGGTCTCAGCCCCTTCGTCACCGTGCTCGACGGCATCGGGATCCCGGGCGCCGGGCGGATCATGGAGATCGTCGTCTTCGTGGCGCTGCTCTCCGCCCTCAACGCCAATCTCTACGGCTCCTCCCGGATGGTCTTCTCCCTCGCCGAACGCGGCGAGGGACCCCGGGCACTGCTCACCGTCTCGAAGGGCGGCGTGCCCCGCCGGGCGGTGCTGGCCTCGGTCGCCTTCGGGTTCGTATCGGTGCTGCTCAACCTGGCGTGGCCCGAGACGGTGTTCCTTTACATGCTCAACTCGGTCGGCGCGGTGCTGCTGTTCGTCTGGGCGCTGGTGGCCCTCTCGCAGCTGCGGCTGCGGCGGCGCATCGAGCTGGAGGCGCCCGAGGCGCTCACCCTGCGGATGTGGCTCTTCCCCTGGCTGACCGTGGCCGCGCTGGTGGCGATGGCCGCGGTGCTGGTCCTGATGCTGCTGGACAACGCCGCCCGCACCCAGGTGCTGTGGTCCGCGGGCGCGACGGCGCTGGTGCTGCTGGTCGCGGGTGCGCGGGAGGTCCTGGAGCGGCGACGGGCGCGCGGCTGAACCAGGTGCCCGGTGGCCGCGTGGTGGCGTTGTGTGAACATCGTGACCGTATAGCGGACATACGTTCCCGGGGACCGGACAGCCCGTCCAGACTGTCGGCTGCTCCCCGCCCCCGTCAGTGAAACAGGGCCGCTCATGTCACTGTCCCCGCCCGCCGCTCCGCCGCCCCCGTCGTCGCCCACCGAACGGCAGCAGGACACCGCCGCGCTCTCGCACGGCCTCAAGCAGCGCCATCTCTCGATGATCGCCCTGGGCGGCGTGATCGGCGCCGGGCTCTTCGTGGGCTCCGGTACGGCCATCGCCGCGGCGGGCCCGTCCATCGTGCTCGCCTACGTCCTCTCCGGTGTGCTGGTCATGCTGGTGATGCGGATGCTCGGCGAGATGTCGGCGGCGAACCCGGCCTCGGGGTCCTTCTCCGTGCACGCCGAGCGGGCCCTCGGCCCCTGGGCGGGCTTCACCGCGGGCTGGGCGTTCTGGTTCCTGCTGTGCGTGGCGGTCGGGCTGGAGGCCATCGGCGCGGCGGAGATCATGACCGGCTGGTTCCCCGGCACCCCCGGCTGGGCCTGGGTGGCGCTGTTCATGGTGGTCTTCTGCGGCACCAACCTGGCGGCCGTGAAGAACTTCGGCGAGTTCGAGTTCTGGTTCGCCGCCCTCAAGGTCGCCGCGATCGTGATCTTCCTCGCGATCGGCGTACTGGCGATCACCGGACTGCTGCCCGGCACCGAGTCCCCCGGCACCGACAACCTCACCGGGGAGGGCGGCTTCCTGCCCAACGGCTACGAGGGCTTCGTCGTCGGCCTGCTCGCCTCGGTCTTCGCGTACGGCGGCCTGGAGACGGTCACCATCGCGGCCGCCGAGTCCGAGCACCCGGTGCAGGGGGTCGCCAAGGCGGTGCGCACCGCGATGTGGCGGATCGCCGTCTTCTACATCGGCTCCATGGCGGTCATCGTCGCCCTGGTGCCGTGGAACGACCCGGCCGTCAAGGGCGGCCCCTATGTCGCGACCCTGGACCACCTGGGCATCCCGGCGGCCGGCGAGATCATGAACGTGGTCGTGCTGATCGCCCTGCTCTCCGCGATGAACGCCAACATCTACGGCGCCTCCCGGATGGCCCGCTCCCTCGTCGCCCGCCGGCAGGGGCCGTCCTGGCTCGGGCGGGTCTTCGGCGGGGTGCCGCGCCCGGCGGTGCTGGCGTCCTCGGTGATCGGCTTCTGCTGTGTGCTGCTCAGCTACTGGCGGCCGGACGACATCTTCGCCTGGCTCCTCAACACCATCGGCGCGATCATCCTGGTGGTCTGGTTCTTCATCACCGTCTCCCAGCTGGTGCTGCGCCGCCGCACCGAACGCGAGGCGCCCGAGACCCTGGTCGTGCGGATGTGGCTCTACCCGTGGCTGAGCATCGCGGCGCTGCTCGGGATGGCGACGGTGTTCGTCCTGATGCTGGGCGAGCCGGACACCCGCAACCAGCTCCTCGCCACGGGGGTGCTCACCCTGGCACTCGCCGCGACGGGCTACGCCCTCCAGCGGCGGCGCGCGGCAGCCGGGACGAACGACGAGGTCAGCAGGGCAGGTTGAGCCCGAGCAGCGCCGGACGGCTCCCGTCCGGCGCCAGCCGCAGCTCGGTCAGCGCGGTGTTGCGCAACTGCGGGAAGACCCTGCGGTAGTCGGCGAGCGGGATGCCGAGCAATTCGCAGAGGACCAGCCGCAGCAGGGTGTTGTGGGCGACCACCAGGACCCGCTGCCCCTCGTGCGCGCCGGCGATCCGGCGCAGCGCACCGGACCCCCGGGCCGCCGCGGCCCGGGGGTCCTCCGCGCCCGGGAACGGATGGGCGGCCGGGTCCGCGCGGAACGCCTCGGCCGCCGCCGGGTCCTCGGCGGCGAACTCGGCGAGGGTGCGGCCCTCGACCACCCCGAAGTCGCATTCGCGCAGCTCGTGTTCGCGGTGCGGCTCCAGCCCGAGGACCCGGCAGGCGGGCGCGGCCGTCGCGATGGCGCGCGGCACGGTGGAGGTCCAGATCGCGTCCACCGGCTCGGCGTGCGCCCAGGCGCCGAGCCGTTCGGCCTGCCTCCGGCCCTCGTCGGTGAGAGCGACGTCGCTGACGCCCGCGTAGCGGTTCTCGGCGTGCCAGACGGTCTGGCCGTGGCGGGCGAGGAGCAGGGTCGCGGTCATGGGGTCCCTTCGGGGGTGGCGGGGTGGTGGCCGGGGCGGCGTGATTCCGGGCGGGGGGCTCGTGTCACCCGGCGGTCCCGCGCGTACGGGTCCGGGCCCGGGCGTGGGCGGCGACCGGTTCCGGGAGCCAGCCCCTGCGCGCGAGTTCGTCCACCAGCCGCAGATACGGGCCGTCCCAGCGTGCCGTGCCGCCGCCCGGCCGGACCGTGGTGCGCAGCCGCACCATCCGGGACGCGGCCCCGCTCAGCGACTCCGCCCCGCCCGCGCCGTACGCGGCCAGGACCGCCATACCGAGGGCGGGTTCGGCGGATTCCGGGACACGGAGCTCACGGCCGAGGACCTCCGCCCGCAGCCGGGTCCAGTACGCGCTGCGCACCGCGCCGCCGGTGACGGTGAGCGGCCCGTCGACGGCCGCGCCGAGGTGGTCCAGGTAGTCCAGGCAGAGGCGTTCCACCAGGGCGACGCCCTGGAGCAGGGCGGCCCAGTGCTCCGCGTCCGACTCCGGGGAGCCCAGCAGGAAGGCGGTGGCCTCGGGGCCGGTGAACGGGAACCGCTCGCCCCGGCCGACCAGGGGGTACGCGAGGGTGGCGGCGGGTTCATGGGCGGCGGCGAGGGCGTCCATCCGGGCCGGGTCGGCGTCCGGGAAGGCGGCCCGCAGCGCGCCGGCGCCGGTGGCGGAGGCACCGCCGGGGAGCCAGGAGCCGTCCGCCGAGAGGTGGTTGTAGACCACGTCCCCGGGATCGTGGAGGGGTGTGGCGGACACACCTTTGAGGACCAGGGTGGTGCCGAGGACCGAGTTCCAGGAGCCGGGGGTCAGGGAGCCGGAGGCGAGCTGGGCGGCGCAGCCGTCGGTGGTCCCGGCGACGACCGGGGTGCCGCGGGGGATGCCGGTGGCCGCCTCGGCGGCGGCGCAGACCTCGCCGAGGACCGAGCCGGGCGGCACGACCTCGGGCAGCGTCCCGGCGAGGTCCGCGCCCCCCGCGCCGGGGTCCGTCCCGTCCGGCTCCGCCGCTCCTTCCGCCCCGGTGAACCCGCCCGTGAACGCGCCCGCCCGCGGGTCGTAGCCCGTCTTCAGGGCGTGGCCCGAGTCCGTGGGGACCGGGTGCCCGGTCAGGCGGGTGGTGATCAGGTCGGCCTGGTGCATGATCCGCGCGCCCGGGCCTGGTGGGTACGTCCGGGCCAGCCACCGGGCCCGCCCGAGGCCCCGGCCCGGCGCGCGGCCGTCGTCGTACATCAGGGCCGGGGTGAGCGGCCGGCCCGCCGCGTCGCCGAGGAAGACCGTGCCGGAGGTGGCGCAGACGGCCAGCGCGCGCGGGGGCGGCGCGTCCGCGAGGGCCGCGCGGACCGCGGCGCACACGGCGGTCCACCAGTCCTCGGGCGACTGCTCGTGGCGGGCGCCGTCCCGCAGCCCGGTGAGCGGCGCCGAACCGCTGCCGAGGACGCGGCCCTCGTCGTCGGCGAGCAGGGCCCGTGCGCCCTGGGTGCCGAGGTCGATGCCCAGCCACATACCGGCCCCTTTCCGGAAGGTCCCGCGAAACTCCCACTCTGCACCGAGAATGGGTGCCCGCGCGTGAAGACGGCGTCCCCGACCGGACGGACGGTGGTCCCGATGACGGAACCGGCACGACACGAACCGCGCACCCCGCACGACCCGCGCCCGGCACGACACGACCCGCGCACCCCGCACACAACACGGCACGGCCCGCGCGACGCGACGCGCCGGGCGGACCGGCGAAGCCGCGAAGGCCCCGGCGGCGCGACCATCCTGGTCACCGACCGGCGGCCCGCCCCTCAGCCGCCGCCCGAAACCCGCGGCCCGGTCCGCGGCACCGAGACGGGAGAGCAGCCGTGACGAGGATCCTTGCCGCCGGTGACCACTTCGTGCGCAGCCCCCTCCTGGTCGGGGCGCTGCGCCATGCCCTCGCCGACCACCCCTTCACGGCGGACGAACTCACCCTGCCCTGGCCCCTGGAGCCCTTCGGCACGGTCGGCGAGGTCGAGGAGGCGAGCGACGCCGAGGACGCCCTGATCGAGGCCCTGCGCGGCAAGGGCCCGGGCAGCGGGGCCGAGGTGTGCGTGACCCAGATGGCCCCGTTCACCGAACGCGTCCTGGACGCGGCCCCCGACCTGCGGCTGATCGCCGTCTGCCGCGGTGGCCCGGTCAATGTGAACGCGGCCGCCGCCCGGGCCCGGGGCGTGACGGTCTGCTTCGCACCCGGCCGGAACGCCGCCGCCACCGCCGAGTTCACCGTCGGGCTGCTGCTCGCCGCGCTCCGCCGCATCCCCGAGGCCCACCGGTCGCTGGCGGACGAGGGGCGCTGGGACGCCTCGTACTACACCTACGATAAGTGCGGCCCGGAGCTGGAGGACCTGCCGGTGGGGCTGGTCGGCTACGGCGCGGTGGGCAGCCGGGTCGCCCGGGTGCTCACCGCCTTCGGCGCCGAGGTGGAGGTGTTCGACCCCTATGTGCGCGGCGATGTGCACGGCATGCGGGCGCACTCCCTGGACGCGCTGCTGACCCGTTCCCGGGTGGTGACCCTGCACGCCCGGCTGACGGCCGAGACCCAGGGGCTGATCGGCGCCCGCGAACTGGCCCTGATGCCCGAGGGGTCGGTCCTGGTGAACGCGGCGCGCGGCGGCCTGGTGGACACCGAGGCGCTGTGCGACGCGCTGGGGCAGGGACATCTGGCCGCCGCGGCCCTGGACACCTACGCGCAGGAGCCGCCCGCGCCGGGCTCCCGGCTGCTGGCCGCCCCGAACACGGTCCTCACCCCGCACCTCGGCGGCGCGAGCCGGCAGGTGGCGCACAAGGCGGCGGCGATCGCGGCCGCCGAGGTGGCCCGGTACGTCCGGGGCGAACCCCTCGTCCACGCGCTGGACTGACCGGCCGGACCCGGCCGCCCCGGACCCGCCCCGCGACCGAACCGCCCGACCGCGACCCGGACCCGGCCGGGTCCGACCCCGAGGAGAGCCGCAGCATGACCGTGTTCATCGGTGTCGACGTCGGCACCTCCGTGGTGAAGGCCGCCGCCTTCGACGAGGGCGGCCGGACGCTCGCCACCGAGTCCCGCCCGGTCGGGCTGGACATCCGCGGCGGCCGCGTCGAGCAGGACATGGACGAGGTGTACGAGGCCGTCACCGACGCCCTCGGCACCCTGACCGCCACCTGCCCCGAGGTGCGTCTGATCGGCCTCACCGGACAGGGCGACGGCGTCTGGCTGGTCGGCGCCGACGGCCGCCCGGTGCGCCCGGCGATCTCCTGGATGGACGGCCGGGCGCACGGGCTGGTCGACGAGTGGCTGGCCTCCGGGGTGTTCGAGTCCGTGTTCCGGCGCACCGGCAGCGCGGTGTTCCCCGGCTGCCCCGGCCCGGTCCTCGCCTGGCTGGAACGCCATGAGCCCGCCGCCCTGGACGCGGCGGAGACCGCCCTGTACTGCAAGGACATGGTCTTCGAACGGCTCACGGGACGGCGGGCGACCGATGTCTCGGACGCGTCCATGCCGTTCCTGGACCCCCGCACCCGCACCTGGGCGGACGAGGTGGTGGACGCCTTCGGGCTCGGCGCCCGGCGCGGGCTGCTGCCGCCCGTCGCCGACCCGCTCGCCACCGCGACCGTGGCCGGCGGGCTGCCCGGCGCCGGGACGCCGATCGCCAACGGCCCCTACGACCTGCCCGCCTGCGCGCTGGGCGCGGGGGTGACGGAGCCCGGGGACGGGCTGCTCATCGTGGGCACCTGTCTGGCCTCCCTGGTCGCCACCCGCTCCCTCGCCCTGGACGGGGAGCCGGCCGGACTGCACATCTCCACCGACCGGCCCGGCCACTGGTTGCGCGCGATGCCCGCGATGGTGGGCACCGCGGCCCTGGACTGGGTCCTCGCCACCACCGGGGTGCGCCACGCCGAGGTCGACGCGCTCCTCGCGGACACCCCGCCCGGGGCGCACGGGGTGCGGGTGCTGCCGTACTTCGCGCCGTCCGGCGAGCGGGCGCCCTTCGTCGAGCCCCGGCTGCGGGCGGAGCTGTCCGGGGTGAGCCTGGAGTCCACCCGGGGCGACCTGGTCCGGGCCACCTGCGAGGGGATCGCCTTCGCCGCCCGGCACTGCCTGGAGGCGGCCGGGCTCACCGGCTCGCTGGCGATCTGCGGCGGCGGCACCCGCTCCCCCGCGTGGATGCGGCTCTTCGCCGACGTGCTGGGGCGCGAACTGCGCGTCATGGAGGGCGAGGTGGGGGCGCGGGGCGCGGTCCTGGCGTCGGCGGCCCGGCACGGGGTGGCGCTGGACACCGCCGCGTGGACGGCGCCGAGCGGGACCGTCGCACCGGACGAGGGCCGGGCGGCCGCGTACACCAAGGCGTACGAGGACCACCTCGACCGCCTCGCCGCGGCCCGCGAACGCGCCCGCCGCGCCTGAGGGTCCTCCGCCGGAAGGCCCGCCGGGGGCACGCCCCGGCCTAGGACCAGGGGCTGATCACTCCTTCGGGCATCTGCTGCTAGCGTGCAGTTGCATAGAGTGTGCAACAAGAAAGCAGTCGGAGGGACCACCGATCATGGCCATCTACACGCTTCCTGAACTCCCGTACGACTACGCGGCGCTGGAGCCGGTGATCAATCCGCAGATCATCGAGCTGCACCACGACAAGCACCACGCCGCGTACGTCAAGGGCGCGAACGACACCCTCGAACAGCTTGAGGAGGCCCGCGACAAGGAGGCCTGGGGCTCGATCAACGGCCTGGAGAAGAACCTCGCGTTCCACCTCTCCGGCCACATCCTGCACAGCATCTACTGGAACAACATGACGGGCCCGAAGGAGGGCGGCGGCGGTGAGCCGCTGGCGGCGGACGGCGTGGGCGACCTCGCGGACGCCATCACCGAGTCCTTCGGCTCCTTCGCCAAGTTCAAGACCCAGCTCACCAAGGCGTCCGCCACCACGCAGGGCTCCGGCTGGGGCGTCCTGGCGTACGAGCCCGTCAGCGGCCGGCTGATCGTCGAGCAGGTCTACGACCACCAGGGCAACGTGGGCCAGGGCTCCGTGCCGATCCTGGTGTTCGACGCCTGGGAGCACGCCTTCTACCTGCAGTACAAGAACCAGAAGGTCGACTTCATCGAGGCCATGTGGCAGGTCGTCAACTGGCAGGACGTGGCCAAGCGCTACACCGAGGCCAAGGGCCGCACGCCGCTCATCACGCCCTGACGCCGCACGCCCCCACCAGGGGCTGAACCGCCCGGTCGCCCCGGGGCGGTGGCCCCGGGCTGCGGCTGCGGCGGCGCATCGAGCTGGAGGCGCCCGAGGCGCTCACCCTGCGG